>DASSQB010000212.1:0-37425 GCA_035702725.1 Terriglobales bacterium
GATGGTGGGTGAGCGGCTGGTGCAGGCAGACTGTGCCCGCGGCTTCATCCTGGATGGGTTCCCGCGAACGGTGGTACAGGCGCAGTGGCTGGACCGCTTTTTGGCGGGGAAGTTCTTTGAAAATCAGAGGCCGTGCGAACCACCGGTTGTGGTGCAGTTCGACGTAGATTACAATACTCTTTTGCACAGACTATCGGGACGTCGCTCTTGCCCCACCTGCGGTCGCATCTACAACATCCACACGCAGCCCACTCGGGTGCCGGATGTGTGTGACGTGGACGGCTCCAAGCTGGTTATCCGCAACGATGATCGGCCGGAAGTGGTTGAAGAACGCTTGCGGGCCTATGACTTACAAACCCGCCCCTTGGCCGCCTATTACCGGCGCAGCGGGCGGTTAGTGCATATAAGTGGCGACCAGGAGGTGGAGGACGTCACCCACCAGGTGGCCAAAGCAATCGAACGTTTACGAAATGCCCCCGTGGGCACGCAATCTGGGGGCGCCTAGGAATGGCCATTGTGTGCAAGTCGCAGGCTGAGATCGAAAAAATGCGGCAGAGCGGGCGTATTCTGCGCCAGGTTCTGGATATGGTGCGTGAACTGGCTGTTCCTGGCGCCAGCACCATGGACCTGGAGCGGGCGGCAGAGAAGAAGATCAGGGAATTGGGCGCCCGGCCCGCATTTAAGGGATATCGTGACTATCCTTGCGTGCTATGCACGTCAGTGAACCAGGAGATTGTGCACGGAATACCGTCCAACCGTCGGGTGCTGAAGGCGGGCGACATCGTGTCCATTGATTGCGGAGTGGTGGTAGATGGCTACTACGCCGATGCGGCTATCACGGTGCCCGTAGGCGGCGGGACCACGCCGGAGCTACAGCGCCTGCTCGACGTTACGCGGGAATCGCTCTACCGCGGCATTCAGGCGGCGCGGGTGGGCAACTCGGTGGGCGATGTGGGCGCGGCAGTGCAGGAATACGTGGAGGCCAACGGCTTCAGCATAGTTCGGGAATTCGTTGGCCACGGCATCGGCCGGCAACTGCACGAGGAGCCGCAGGTGCCCAATTTCGGCGTGCGCGGACACGGCGCTCGACTGGAAGAAGGCATGGTGCTGGCCATCGAACCCATGGTGAATGTCGGCAAACCGGGGGCTCGGCTACTGAGCGACAACTGGACAGCCGTGACCGAAGACGGCAGCTACAGCGCCCATTTCGAACACTGCGTAGCCGTCACGAAAAACGGACCTTTCATTTTGACTGAGTAAGCGCAGCGAGTGCGCAAGAGGACCAAACAGATTCGGTACTGGGTACTGGCAACTGGGTACTGCGTACTTATGACGAGAGTGAATGAGTAAGGAAGACGCGATCGAGGTAATGGCGACGGTGATCGAGCCGTTGCCCAACGCGATGTTTCGGGTCGAACTGGAAAACAAGCACCAGGTGCTGGCGCATGTTTCGGGCAAGATGCGGAAGAACTTTATCCGTATTCTGCCGGGAGATAAGGTGGCAGTGGAGCTTTCCCCCTACGACCTGACCCGCGGCCGCATTGTGTACAGATATAAGTGACGCCGTTTAGCGGGCCCGTTCGACTCGCTGGCGCTCGCTCAGGGCAGGCTAAAAACGAGCCCGCAGCGGTCATCCTGAGCGCAGCGAAGGAGCTTGCAGGCGAGTCGCCGGTGCTACGTCAGGTTTTAACTGAGAACTGAGAGCTGCCTTATGAAAGTACGCGCATCGGTAAAGAAAATTTGCGACAAGTGCAAGGTCATCCGCCGCAAAGGCGTGGTGCGGGTGATCTGCGAGAATTCGAAACATAAACAGAGGCAAGGCTAGCAGGAGTACTTATGGCACGCATTGCAGGCGTTGATCTGCCGCGCAACAAGCATACCGCGATTGCGCTGACCTACATTTACGGCATTGGCCACTCCCGCGCACAGAGCATCGTGGAGCAGGCCAAGGTGGACGGGGCGAAGAAAGTGCAGGATCTGAACGAAGATGAGGTCAACCGCATCCGCCACGTTATCGAGACCGAAGGCGGGGTCGAAGGCGACCTGCGCAAAGACACCGCTATGCACATCAAGCGGTTGATCGAAATCGGCTCCTATCGCGGCTTCCGCCACCGCCGCAATCTGCCGGTGCGCGGCCAGCGGACCCATACCAACGCGCGCACCCGCAAGGGCCCGCGCAAGGGCACAGTGGCACAGAAGAAGAAATCCACGGCGAAGACATAAATTTATGGCAAAACCGACTACACCCGCAGCCGGAGCCCCAGCGGCGCCGGAGAAAAAAGGCAAGAAGAAACAATTCAAGCGCAAGGAGCGCAAGCACGTCCCACACGGCGTGGCGCACATCCAGGCGTCGTTCAACAACACCATCGTGACCATCGCCGACACGCAGGGCAACGTGCTCTCGTGGAAGAGTTCGGGATCGTTGGGTTTCCGCGGTTCGCGTAAGGGCACACCCTTTGCCGCGCAGCAGGCGGCCATGAACGCCGCCAACCAGGCTCGCGATCACGGCGTACGCAGCGTGGAAGTGCGGGTCAGCGGGCCGGGTTCGGGCCGCGAATCGGCGATACGGGCGCTGGCTGCCGCCGGCATCGAGGTGCGCCAGATCAAGGACGTCACCCCCATTCCCCATAACGGCTGCAGACCGCCAAAGAGAAGGCGCGTATAGGGTCAGTATTTGTACTTGAGCGGTTTCAATGTTTCGCAGGTTTCAAGGTTTCCGGGCTGCGTTGCCGGAATCACTGAAACTTTGCAACATTGAAAACTTTGAAAGATAAAAAATCCATCGGGACGACCGGCACGCCATGCCCGTAAACCGATGACCAAAGGAGAAGAAAATTGGCACGCTATAAAGGACCAGTATGCCGTTTGTGCCGCCGCGAGGGCATGAAGTTGTTCCTCAAGGGGGCGAAGTGTTTCAGTGAAAAGTGCCCGATAGAAAAACGCAACTTCGCGCCTGGGCAGCACGGTAAAGACCGCAAGGCCAAGGTCGTCGGCTACGGCCTGCAGCTTCGCGAAAAGCAGAAGGCGAAGCGCATCTATTTCGTCCAGGAAGAACAGTTCCGCAACTACTTCGAGTTTGCGGCGCGTAAGCCCGGCGTCACCGGCGAGTTGTTGCTGCAGCAACTGGAGCGGCGGCTGGACAACATCGTTTACCGCATGGGATTCGCGGTGGCGCGGCGGCAGGCACGCCAATTCGTGCGCCACGGCCACGTCGAAGTAAATGGCCGCAAGGTGAACATTCCGTCCTACGAGGTCAAGGCCGGAGATGAAATTGCCATTCGCGAAAAGAGCCGCTCGCTGCCCATTATTCAGCAAGCCATGGAGTACACGGCACACCAGGCCGCTCCGGGCTGGCTGGAAGTGAATCGCGAGGCGCTGAAGGGTAAGGTGGTCAACCTGCCCAAGCGGGAAGACATCAACCTGCCTATCAATGAGCAGCTGATCGTCGAACTGTACAGCAAGTAGTCGCCGGCTGACGCTAGGCGGCAATGCAGTCGCCCGGCTTAAGCTGAGTGCTGATTGCTGGTTTTTCGGCCCATATATTTCGTGCCAGATCGGCCTTTTTCGGCGCTGGAGCCGGCTGCGGGCCAGCCGGCAAGCCGAAATTGAGCAGCATGGCCGAAGAGGAGAAGAACACAAATGCTTTGGAAAGGTTTTCAGAAACCAAAACGGCTGGCGGTTGACACCGAAGGCCTGACAGACAAGTACGGCATGTTCTGGGCGCAGCCCTTTGAGCGGGGCTTCGGCACCACCATCGGCAACGCCCTCCGCCGCGTGCTGCTTTCGTCCATCGAAGGCGCCGCGGTCACAGCGGTCAAAATCGAAGGCGTGCTGCACGAGTTCCAGTCCATTCCCGGCGTGGTGGAAGATGCCACCGACATCATCCTCAACCTGAAGCAGGTGCCCTTTAAGCTTAACGGCGAAGGGCCGAAGGCCATCTACCTGCGTGCCGATCAGCCGGGCGTGGTCACCTCCGGCATGATCGAGGCCGACGCCGATGTTGAGGTCCTGGACAAGGAAGTTTACCTGGCCACGATCAGCGAAGGCGGCAAGCTGGACATGGAGATGCGGCTGAAGCGCGGTCGCGGCTACGTGGCGGCAGACAAGAACTTCGACGAAGACCTGGGCATCGGCTTCATCCCCATTGACTCGGTGCACTCGCCGGTGCGCAAGGTCAATTACACTGTGGAAGCCGCACGTCTGGGCCAGATCACCGACTACGACAAGCTCACCCTCGAAGTGTGGACCAACGGCTCCGTGCTGCCCGCCGATGCCATCGGCCTGGCCGCCAAGCTGCTCAAAGACCACATGAACATCTTCATCAACTTCGAAGAGGAGATGGAGGCCATCACCAGCTCGGAAGAGCGGAAGCCGGAAATCCGCAACGAGAACCTGAACCGCTCGGTGGAGGAACTGGAGCTTTCCGTGCGCAGCTACAACTGCCTGAAGAACGCCAATATCCAGACCATCGGCGAGCTGGTGCAGAAGACTGAGGCTGAAATGCTGAAGACCAAGAATTTCGGCCGCAAGTCGCTCAACGAGATCAAGGAAATCTTGGCCTCCATGGGCCTGAGCCTGGGCATGAAAATTGACGAGCACGGCAACGCCGTGCCTGGCGCTCCACCGCAGCCGGCGCCGGCTCTGGGAGCACCCAGCTTCGGCGAAGGACAAAATTACTGAGAATTGCCGATTGATGATTGAAGACTGACGATTGAGGCGGCGTTAGCCGCCCCCAATCGTCAATCGAAAATCGTCAATCTCCAATTGAGGACTTATCATGCGTCACCTTAAAGCAGGCTGGAAACTGGGCAGGAACACGAGCCACCGTCGCGCTTTGCTGCGCAACCTGGTGACTTCGCTCATCATGGAAGAGCGGATTGAAACCACTGTTGCTAAGGCCAAAGCCATGCGGCCGCACGTCGAAAAGATGATTACCCTGGGCAAGCGCGGAGACCTCTCAGCGCGTCGCCAGGCGGGCGCTTATCTCATGACCCGCGAGGCCGTGGACAAGCTCTTTGACCTCTCACCCCGTTTCGGCGACCGCGAAGGCGGGTACCTGCGCATTGTGCGCACCGGCTGGCAGAAAGGCGATGGCGCCGAAAAGGCGTTCATCGAACTGCTGGGCGCCGAGCGGGTTGTGGAGGAAAAGCGCCAGAAGCGCGCCGAACTCCGCGCCAAGCGTGCCGCGGAAGCCAAGAAGGCGATGGAGGAAGCGCAGGCACAGCAGCAGGCCGAAGGCGGCGAACCTGCCGCGGGCGAAGGAGAAAAGAAGGAGTAGCAATTACCCGGTACCCGGTACTTAGCTACTAGGGTTTTTGATAAAGACGTAGCATTCTTCTATTCCAATCTGGCCGACTGGCCTCAGGATGGGGCATTGTGGCCGGGCGCACTCTCCTGACTCTGCTTTTTATCTACCTGGCCGGGCAGCAACCTGGCCTTATTTTTCTGGAAAGCCTTCGCCCGCTAATTTCTGAGAACAAGAGCACTCAGGGGGCTAGTCGGCGGCGTGCGCCGAGGTGCGGCGGAGGGGTAGGAAGACGGTGAAGGTGGCGCCGTGGCCCAGCGTGCTGTTCACTTCAATGCGGCCGCCATGCTCCTCCACGATGCGACGCGCCAGCGAGAGTCCTAATCCCGTGCCATTGCCCTTGGTGGTGTAGAAGGGGCGGAAGATGTGGGGCAAGTGCTCCGGTGCAATACCGCGCCCGGTGTCAGTGACGGCGACAGCGGCCACGCCGTTGTGCCGCTCGACCGTCACGGTAATTTTTCCGCTGTGTTCAATGGACTGGATGGAATTGAGCAGCAGGTTGAGCAGCACCTGGTTCACCTGGTTGCTGTCGTGCTCCACTTCCAGCGGCAGGGGACCGTGGCGGTACTCAATGTCAATAGACTTAGAAAGCGCCTGCTGGCGGGCGAACAAGACCGCGTGCTCCACGGTGGCGTTAATGTCGGAGAGGCGGGTTTCCGGCGGTTTGGGACGAGCGCACTCCAGCAGGTCGGAGACGATGCGGTTGATGTGCATCACCTCCTTGCGCACCTCCTTGACCACTGCACGGGCCGGGCTGCTGGCGGGCAGGTCGCGGCCGATGATTTCGATGACCCCGGCGATGCCGGCCAGCGGATTGCGGATCTCATGAGCCAGGCCGGCGGCCAGTTCGCCCATGGTGGCCAGGTGCTCAGCGCGCGACATCTGGGTCTGGTGCAGATGCTGGATCTCGTCGCGGCCTTCGCGCAATTGCCGAACCATCTGGTTGAAATTTCGGCCCAGGTCGCCGATCTCATCGTTGCGGTTGGCGAATTTGACTTCAGCGTCCAGTTCGCCGGCGCCCACGCGCGCGATCTTCTCCTGCAGTTCGCGCACGGGACGGTGAATCAGCAAAGCCAGCACCACAATCATGACCGCGCAGATTGCCACGGCGCCGGAGCTGGCCACCAACAGCACGGCATGGCGCTCGGTTTGCTGCAGCGATACCGTTGCCAGCACGAACAGGATGAGGCCATTGAGCAGCACCACCGCGACCGGCAACACCGCCTTGATCTCCCAGCTGATGCGCACCGAGTGGCGGCGCGGAGACGTCGACGCGCTTGCAGAAGCGGAAATGGCCGCAGTGTTCGCGGCCACCCCCACAGATTGATCAGTACTTGTATCAGGCATAGGCGTGCAATCCAGGCAACAGATATGTGACCCCGAAGAAGGTGAACATCACGACGGCGAAGCCGAGGATGGCGAAGTAAGCTGCACGGCGTCCACGCCATCCGCGGGTGATGCGCATGTGCAAATAGCCGGCGTAAACCAGCCATGTGATGGCCGCCCAGGTCTCCTTCGGATCCCAGCTCCAGTATGAGCCCCAGGTGCGGTTGGCCCAGTAAGCGCCGGCGGCAATCATCAGCGTAAGCAAGGGGAAGGCGATGCCGATGGTCTTGTAGGTGACCTGATCCAGCACTTCAGCGCTGGGCAGCAGGCGTTCCAGGTCAGCGCGCCGCCACAACAGCAGCAAGTAAAGCAGCGAGATGAAGATTCCGCCTACCAGGCCAGAGAGAATGAAGGGGCTGGCAGCCAGGCTGGTCGGGAACACGCCCTCGGCGTCGAGGGAGGGATAGCTGCCGTTGGCGCGTGCCAAAAAAGCTGCCAGCGCCAGCAGTTGGGCCAGAATGCTTACGAACACAGCGCGGTTGCCGATGCCATAATAGCTCTCATCGTTGCGCCAGCCGGCCAGCAGATAGCACACGAACGGAGCGGCCACGGCCAGCGCCACCAGACAGAAGAGCCAGCCCAGGTCGGGAATGGTGACGAACAGACGAACGCCGCGCTGCAGGAACATGTCCTGCTTCTCGGCCGCGTCCCAGGCAGCCACGCTCAGCCCGCCCCAGCGCTCAAAGCGAGTCAGGATGCCGATATATCCGGCGGTCACCGCCAGGCTGGTGGCAGCGAGAAAAGTTTCGGTCTTGATTTTGTCCTGGATCAGAAACATCAGAGCCAGGGCGAAACTGAGGGCGCAAGCGGCATAGGCCAGCATGGCCAGGCTGACGTGAACATGCAGCCAGGTGGATTGCAGGGCGGGCACCAGGGGATGAACGTCAGTGCGCAGCAGTTGCATGAGCACCACGCCCACGATGGCCACCGGCATGGTCACGGTGCCAATCACTTTCACTCCGTACTTCTTTTCCGCCACCAGGGTGAGCGCGGCGAGCGTCCATACGAAGCTGAGCAGCATTTCATAGACGCTGGCGAACGGTGGGTGCCCGGCTACATACCAGCGATGCGCCACCGCAGCGGTGTTGGCCAGCAGGCCGGCCCAGGTAGCCAGCGAGGCATAGCGCACATAGGATTCGGTGCCACTCACGCCGAAGCCCAGGTACAAGGCGCCGGCGCCGCCATAAAAAATAAGCGCGGCGTAGAGCAGGTTGGCTTCGGTGAAGAGGTTGCCGCTTTTCACCACATTCAGAAACGCCATGAACAGCAGGAAGGCGACGCCCAGTCCTACCAGCACCACCAGCAGATTACCGGGAGCTGCGGGTTGCCGTTCAACGCGAGTGCGAGCCATGATTTTTCCTCCCTTAAACGCTGGCCAGCGAGGCCTCGCGCTCGGAGGCGCGGGCCTGTGATTCTTCGTGCTTCAATTCGGTTTGAACTTCCTCTACCAGCTTGCGGAAGCGCAGCTCAAAGGCGGGGCGATTCTTGTTACAGGCGCCACCAATCCACATCGCCGGGCGCCCCTGCCCATCCTGCACCACCATCGCCCAGAAGCGCATGTGCACCAGGTAAAACGCGGTAAACAGTCCCAGCGCCATCACCAGGCAGCCTGCCCACACCAGCCACTGGCCGGGCTCATGCGAAACCTGCAGGCCAGTGAAGTAGCCCATACGCAGGTCGCGGAACTTGAAGTTGTACGGCGATTTGCTGTCGTGCGCGACGTTAGGAAACTGTGGAAAAATCCAGACCAGAGCCGGCTCCTTGGCCTTTTTGCTGGTCACTTCCAGTTGGATGGCGGGATTGTCGGGCTGATTGGAGCGGGCATAGATCTGGTTGTCCTGGACCACGAAATCAGGAATGAAGCGCACCAGGCGAACCGAAGTTTGCGGATCTAGCTGCGCCCTCTCGTCCTGGCCCAGGGCGATGTCCTGCCCCGCGCCCGAACCCTTTGCGAGCGTGGCGGTCAGCATGACTTTGTCCAGTTGGCCGGTGGAACCGTAGCTCGACTGATAAACGCGGATGCCGCCGTAAACCAGCGGATCGTTGACCACAATCTGCTTGCGCTCCGCTTCCCTTCCGTCCTGCAGCACCACCAGGTTTGACCACCAGCGCTTGGGCGTGCCGTCCGAGTAATTTTCCTGGCCGGCGCCATCGCAGCGAATAGAGAAGGGGAGGGTTCGCATAGTCCCGTTCTGCAACTGGATCCGGCTGGCCTGCTGCCCGTTGGTAAGCGCCAGAAAACCGCGGTAGCCCCACACCGCGTCCACGATCCCACCCAAAAAGATGAGCAGCAGGCTGGCATGCACGATGTAAACCGCCAGCAGGGAAAAACGGTTGCGTTCGGCGAAGAGTGAAACCTGGTTGTCCGCCACAATGTGCTGGGGCCGCAGACCCTGCTTCCGGAAGACGCGATGCACCGCAGCCAGCGCTTGCTCCGGATCACTTGCGGAAATCTGCTTCTGAGTTGGCAGCGCGGCACGGAAGTGGGAGTCGGGGCGACGATAGGGACGGGCGAAGAAGCGCCACACATTCGGGAAGCGCTCGATGGAAGCAGCGACGATGGTCAGGCATACCAGACTCATCAGCACTACAAACCACCAGGCGTGAAACACATCGGTCAGACCCAGGCGGTCGAGCCCGGCCAACATTTGCGGCGAATAGGCGCGCTGAATCTGGTCGGGGTCAGTGGTGGGCCGCTGCAGAATAAAAGTGCCGGCGGCGGAAGCGATCACCACCAGGATTAACAAGATGATGCCGGTGCGCACCGCACTCAAGGTCTGCCAGATGCGGCGTGCGGTCAAGCGAGTATTTCCCGCCATATAGCCTTCCTTCCCGCTGTTACAGGAGCACGCGGCACGCCATAGCAGCGCAGAACGCCAAACAGCTTGCAAACCAGCGGCTTGCGCGTAACCAAGCAGGCGAAACCGAAGTGTGGGTGGGCCATATGGCGCACCATGCCGCCAGGTTGCTGGAATTTCACGCATTTCGCGCTAGAGAGTGTCGGCAGTCACATGCGCGTGTGACGCGAGTCCTATGGGCTGCGGTCAAAGGCAGTGAGGATAGTTCCAAACCGGAACGGTTCCAATTTGGGACAACTGGAGGTGTCTCTTGCGGGCCTTTTTTTGTGCCAAACCGGCGTTGGGGCATTTCACGTGCCCCTCTGTGGGAGATGGCCCATTTGGGCACGAGCTTAGCCTGACCGGTTCCTCTTCCCTTTTCGAACCTGGCTACACATTAGCTGTCAATTCAGTGACTTACAGGCATTCCGCAGGAGCCTGGCGGAATCGCGAGGTCGCGGCCAGGCGCGTGCACAACAGTGATTGGAGGCTGAAGTGAAGTACACCGGCAAACGCGTGATGTTCCTCCTCCTGCTGATTCTGGCATGGGGCTTGCCCGTGGTCGCCGCCGAACATCCGGTGCCGCTGCCCAAAGATGTGCAGGACAAGAACTGCCTGGAGTGCCACGACGACAAGACCAAGGGTAAGGCGGTGCACTCCGCCATGCAGATGGGCTGCAGCACCTGCCACAGCATTAAGACCGACGGCAACAGCACCACGGTAGAGCTGGTCTCCCCCAAGAACGAGCTGTGCTTCACCTGCCACGAGAAAAGCAAAGAAGAGGTACTGCACAAGCCCTACGAACAAGGGCAGTGCACCACCTGCCACTCGCCGCACAGCAGCGATTTCGCCAAGCAGACGCGCGCCGATACCAATGCTTTGTGCCTGGCCTGCCACGCCGACCGCAACGTGACCGGCCAGAAGGTCACTCTTTTTGAGGGACAAGACATTTCGGCAGAGGACTTCGCTAATGTCCCCAAGATTCTGCCCAACGACAAGGCGCAGATCGGGCACCCCTTCGCCAGCCACCCGGTGAGCGGCATGGCGGATCCTACCAATCCCGCGCAGAAGATTTCCTGCCTGAGCTGCCACGAGCAGCACGCCTCCAGCCAGCAGTCCATGATTCGCACTGCCAAGAATGAAAAGAACGGCGATATCTGCAACGCCTGCCACCAGGCGTACGAGGCGCAACGGCGCTCGGACAACCTGAAGAAATACGGAGCCACCGAGGAGCAGAACCAGAAAGACTTCCAGGACAAACAACGGCGCCAGAGCCAGGACCGGGCGCCGGAGCCCAAGAACGGATCGGACAAACAATGACCCCTCGCAAACACATCACGCTTATCTTCTGGCTGGCGGCGCTGAGCTTTCTGCTGGCCGCGGCACAACCAGCCACGGCGGGCAAGAAGAAAGACGACAAGCAGGCTGGGCCCACCAATCTGGTTTGGCCGCTGCCGCCGGACAAGCCGCGAATCAAGTTCCTCGCGTCCTACTCCAGCAACTACGACATCGAGCCCAGGAAGAAGCGTTCGTGGGTGGACAAAATGGTGGGCAACGGCGACCCCAATGTGGCGGAGATGTTCGACAAGGCAGCAGGCGTAGCCAGCGACAGCAAAGGACGGGTCTATATCGTCTCCAGCCAGCGCGCCATGCTCTACATCCTGGACAGGGAAAAACGGCAGGTCACGCGCGTGAACGGCGATCGCGGTCTGCAGTTCCGCACTCCGTTGGGCGTGGTGGTGGACGCCAAGGACAACTTCTACGTGTCTGACGCGCAGATGCACATGGTGTTCAAGTTCGGCCCGGACGCCCATTTGCAGGGCACGATCGGAGCGGAATCAGGCCTCAAGAATCCGACGTATATGGCGCTAGATGAAGGCCGCCGCCGGCTGTTGGTGGTGGATTCGCGGCTGCACCAGGTGCTGATCTTCAACCTGGATACGTTGCAACTGGAGAGCAAGGTCGGCAAGCGCGGCGACAAAAAAGGCGAGTTCAACTTCCCCATCGCGGTAGCGGTGGCGCCTGACGGCAACCTGGCGGTTACCGACACGGGCAGCTGCTCGGTAGAGGTGTTCTCTCCCGACGGTAAGTTCGTGCGCCGCATCGGACGCCAGGGCACGCGGCCGGGCGAATTCGTACGGCCCAAGGGCGTGGCCTACGACCAGGAAGGCCACCTGTGGGTGGTGGACGCCGCCTTCAACAATTTTCAGATTTTCACTCCAGACGGCAAGGTGCTGATGTTCGTCGGCGCTTTTGGGCAGAACCCGGGCGAGTTCAACCTGCCCACGGATATCTACATTGACAAGAACAACCGGGTGTACGTCAGCGACAGCCTGAACGCGCGGGTGCAGATTTTCCAGTTCCTGGGAGGGAACTGACATGAGTTCTGACGCGCACGTTGCGTGCCGGCAGATGTTTTACCGCAGTACTGCATGCAGTAGATACACGAGTTGCAACTCATTTCTATCGGGAGGTCTTATGAGAACAGCTAAAGCACTCGGCCTGGTAGTTCTCGTTGTGGCGGTAACGACCACAATGGGCTTTGCCAAGGTCGGCAAGAGTGCGATTGTGGGCGGGCCGCACGATCTTCGGACCGAATTAAGCGGCGGTTCCTACGCACTCTGCAACTACTGTCACATTGCACACAAGTTTTCCAATGTGACGGCCCCGGCAACGGCCGGCCCCTTGCTCTGGAACCACACTATGTCGAGCAAGACGACCTACGGGGTTTACACCAGCTCGACGTTTTCGGGCTACAACACGGACATCACTGACCTGGGCTCGGTAGCCACGCCCACGGTCAGCAATCTGTGCCTTTCCTGCCATGACGGCACAATTGCGATTGATTCGTGGTATTCAGCAGTTCGCACCACGCAAAACTCGGTGTTCATGCCAGCAGACCGGACTGTCACCGACCTGACGCAACAGCACCCGGTGAACTTCACCTACAACGCCGCCCTGGCCAATGCCGCTGGACTGTTGGTTCCGGCGAGCACAACCTCGGTGGACGGCGCAGGCGAAATTCCTCTGTTCGAGGGCAAGATGCAGTGCGCCACCTGCCACGATCCGCACAATGCTAAGGGCATCATGACGCAGGCGTTCCCGCCCCAGCCGAGCGGGACCTTCTGCACGTATTGCCATCAGTAAAACCTTGGGAGAGGCGCAGTAGCGCCGTTCGGCCTGGGCCTCTCCCCTCTTTCGAATATGCAAGACCGGCGAGGCAGTGATGAAGTGGGCAAGCATAACCCGGAGACTGGCAACTCTGGCCCTGCTGTGGGCCCTGCCCTGCGCCGCGCAATACGGCTACGAGGAGACCGAGCGCTGGCACATGAAGGGCACGGTCGGGATGGACGTATTCAACACGGGCTACACGCCGGTGATCAACGGAGTGGGCGAGCCTTCTTCCTATAACGATGTAGCCGGTGACTTCGGCCTGGACCTGAGTGGTTTCCTGAAGGACCCCAAGCTGCTGCAGTTCGATACCAATTTCAACACCCAGCGCGGCGCCACTTCGCTTACCGGCGGTGATTACAATAGCAACCTGCTGGGGGGCGGCGTTTCGCTCGCGTTTTTGCCAGTCAGCCGCTATCCCTTCCACCTGGTGTACCGCAAGAGCGCTTTCGACACGACCGGCAGCCTGTTCGGCTCTAATAGCAATTTTTCCCAACTGAACGCGGATTGGACCATTGATCTGCCCAACCTGCCTCGCTTCAGCTTCAGCCATCTGAGCAACAACAACGATGTGCGCCTGGCGGAGTCGCTGACGGACACGGGATTTGACCAGTCAGACTGGGGATTCCGCGCCCAGGATACGCGCGCCGGTTGGCACTGGAATGCCGGCTACAACTTTGGCAGGATCACTTCCAACGCCGGTGGAGTGCTGAGCTTCATTTCGGGATTAAAGGAGAACTACAAGACGCTCTCGGCCAACGGCTGGCGCTCCTTCTGGGGCGACAAGGCGGTGCTGCAGATTGACAGCCACGGTGAGATGTTTCATTACTCTTTGCCCGGAGACGGCAGCAGCGATAACAAGAGCTGGCTGAGCCTGGCCACTCTTCACGTCCAGCACACGCGCAAGCTGATGAGCAGCTACTACTACTCCTTCTCGCGCGTGAATCTGAACAACCAGGGAAACGGCCTGTTGCCGGGTGTCGCCTTTCTTACCGTTCCCCGGGTGGATACGCATAACACGGGCGCGCGAATCGAGTATCAATGGTTCGAGCCCCTGCGCGTCTTTGAGGAAGTCCGCTACTACCATAACTCGCCCTTCACCACGCAGCATGAAAATCAGACTTCGCTGACGGAGTCGCTTACGGGGTTCGCCGTTCAAAAGCGGCTGCGCGGCTTCGACTTAAACGGCAGTTATGGCCTGCGCTACGACTTCATGGGCACGAACTTCAACAACAACGCCCATACCTGGTCGAACGATGTGAATGCGCGGCTGGGCTGGGGCAACGTGGGGCGCTTGCACCTGACCGGCAGCTATCGCTACAACAAATACAATTATGTCCAGCAGATCGGCGGGTTCGCCACCGACAACCGCTACGGGGTGGAGGCGGAAACCACCGCGCTGCCCGGATTTCGCCTCCGGGGCGGAGTGGAACGTGGCAAGCTGGAGCTGTTGAACATTTCCGGCGACATCAACAACCACTACACGAACTACACTGCGCAGATCGAGACGCGCAAGATCATCCTTACCGGGGCGCGCGGAGTGAACGATGGCGCGGGTGCTCTGTTTCCCACGGATGTGATGCAGCAGCAGTTTGTGACCGCACCACTGCCCTTGGCGCAATTGCTGGCCACACCGCTGCTGGGGCGCTTCACGCGCACGAGCAGCGTGGGAGCGACGGCGCGCCTGCGGCGCAACCTCGACCTCGGCGCGGACTGGCGCCGGGAGAATGACCTGCTTTTCAGCGCCCTGCAGAACTACCGTATCTGGGAAGTGCGCGGGGAATATCGCCTGGGCAAGATCACCCTGGATGCCGGGGTGGGAAACATGTTTACCCAGGTGAATACCAACGTCAATACCAGCGGCTTGAAGATCAACCGCTACTACGTTCGCATCAGGAGGGATTTCAACTTTTTCTGAGGTGGGGCTTTGAAGAGGATGGCAATGTCTAAAAAAAGAATGGCCGGAGTGGGGACCGGCCTGGCGCTCCTGATAATCCTGATCGGCACCTGGCCGAGCACCCAGGCGGAATCGAAGCCGCCGGCAGTGCTGCTGCCGCCGCAACTGGAATGGGTGGGAATGCTGCGCAGCGCCGCTGACGTGAATCCCAAGCCCGGGCGCTTCAAGAGAATCCTGAAAAAGATTGTCGGCCTCGACGACCGGCAGAAAGCCATGCTGCTGCCCAATGGCGTGGCGGTGGATGCGCAGGGGCGCGTGCTGGTAGCCGACACCAAGGAGCGGGTGGTACACGTTTTTGACGCGGAACGAAAGAAGTACCGAACGTTGCTCCCTCCCGATTCCGATCCTTTCCTGTCACCCATTGCCATCGCCACTGACAGCGACGGAAAAATCTATGTAACCGACTCCGTGCGTGCGCGGCTATTTGTCTTCCGGCCCGACGGAAAATTTGCTGGCACCATTGGCGGCATCACCAGGGACGAGAGCATTTTCAAGCGCTGCACCGGCCTTGCCATTGATAAAGAGCGCGGCCGCATTTACGTGGTGGACACTCTGGCCATGAACGTAGTGGTGCTGGGCATGGACGGCAAAGTGATCCAGCGCTTTGGCAAACCGGGCGACAGCATGGGCGAGTTCAACTATCCCACGCACGTCGCGGTGGACGCGGACGGCAGCCTGTGGGTGATGGACTCGCTGAACTTCCGCGTGCAGCACCTGGATGCAAACGGAAAGTTTCTCTCCGGCTTCGGCCACCTGGGCGACGCCATCGGCGAGTTCGACAAGGCCAAGGGAATCGCGCTGGATGGCCTGGGCCATGTCTATGTGGCAGAGAGCCGCACAGACCGGGTGCAGGTCTATGACCACGATGGCCGCCTGCTCTTCTTCTTCGGGCAAACCGGTGCCGCCGAAGGGCAGTTCTTCCTCCCTGAAGGCATTGCTACCGATGCTCAGAACCGCATTTACGTGGCTGACGGCTACAACCGCCGGGTGCAAATCTTCCAACTTCGTCCGGAGCCGGCGCCGGTGGGAGGTGGGCAATAATGCGCCATCGCCTCCTCATCATTCTTGTGCTGATGGTGCTGGGAACCACGGCCGCGATCCGGCTCTCGGCCCGGGGCAATGTCAGCGCAATTCTGAATTCTAAGCACGATTTCCGAGCCAACTCAGGTACCGAGATTCGCTCCGTGTCCGGGCAGAACGCCTGCATTTTCTGCCACACCCCGCACAATGCCAATGCGGGCAACGCAGGCGCGACCCTCTGGAACCACAAGGTTTCGCTGCAGGATTTTTCCACCTACACTAGCAGCACTCTGCAGTCTGTGGTGACGCCTATTCAGGCGCAAGACGTCTCCAAGCTGTGTCTGAGCTGCCACGATGGCACCATCGCGCTGGGGGACACGGTTAACGACGGTCTGATCGAATTTGTGCAGGGACAGGGCTATCACATTCCCTCCAACTCGGAGGCCAACCTGGCGAACGTGCAAGGCTTCTCCGACGATCACCCCTTCGGTTTTGTGCCTACGGTGCGCGGCGAGGTTCGCCTGCCGCCCCCAGGCGATCCGGTTCACCTGGACGGCCAAGGCAAGGTCCAATGCACCAGCTGTCATGATCCGCACCAGGAGAACCTGGATGGGACGGTAGGCAAGTTCCTGGTGAAGCCCAACCATCAGTCGTCATTGTGCTTGAGCTGCCACCAGCCGGCGGGTTGGACAACTTCCGCCCACAATCTGCCGCCCGATCCTGCCGAGGACATGGCCTACACCAGCCAGCAAGGCGCGCATACGGGGTATCGCGGAGTCAGCCAGAACGGCTGCGAAAGCTGTCACCGGCCGCACTCGCCGCAAGTGGCGCAACGCCTGGTGAAATTTCCCGAGGAGCAGACCTGTTATCAATGCCACAACGGCACCGTGACCAAACTGAACATTCAGGCGGAGATGGCAAAGACCTACCGCCACCCGGCAGAGATCACACCCTCAGCGCATGATGAGTCGGAAGCGCCGAACTCCCCCACCTACACCATGCCCGAGACCAGTCCAGGGGCGCCGCGGCATGCCGAGTGTGTAGACTGCCATAATCCGCACTATGCCAACAATCGCGCCGGACAGGCGCCCCAGGTGAGCGGAGCGCTGTCGGGAGTGCGCGGACAGTCTTCGGGCAACACTCTCCTGCCGCAGAGCGCCAATGAATATGAAGTCTGCTTTAAGTGCCACGGCGACAGCGCCAACAAGCCGCAGGTGATGGACACCAGCATCGCGGGCACTGGATACGGGCGAAATCCGCAACGGCAATTCAACCTGGGCAATCCGAACCGCTTCAACCAGCGGATGGAATTTCAGTACAGCTTGTCCTTCCATCCGGTTACGCGGCCGCTGAACGCCGCCGCGGGACCCGGCGGAGACGTGCCCAGCCTGCGGCCGGCGCCTGTTTCCCCGGGCGGAGCTCCCCTGCCCGGGCGGCTGCTCTCCGCCGTGAGCTACATCTACTGCAGCGACTGCCATAACAGCGATACCGGGCGCAACCTGGGCAGCGGCATGGGTCCCGCCGGCCCGCACGGTTCCAACATCCCGCATCTGCTGGAGCGGCAGAGCGCGCTGGAGCCGCCGCCCGCTACCGCAGGCGCAGCCAGCGCAGGCGTGCCCTTCTCCGGGAGCAGCTACGCCTTGTGCGACAAGTGCCACGACGTGCAGAACAGCATTTTGCGCGACCTTAGTTTCAGCAAGCACTCGGAACATGTGCAGCAGGCGGGTGCCGCGTGTTCTACGTGCCACGATCCGCACGCCTCATCAGCGCCCATGCTCATCAATTTTGACCGCAGCATCGTGGGCCCGGCGAGCAACGGCGTCCTGCAGTACACCCGCACCGGTGTGGCGCACGGCACCTGCACCCTGACCTGCCACGGCCAGGAGCACAAAGGGTTGGCATACTAAACCCTTGTTCTCGGGTTTGGTCGCATCTACAAAGTGAGCTGAATCACCCGGACGAGTGACATCACGCACGGCGCTGCTCCGCGTTACTCGTAAAGAATAAAAACCAAGCGCACGCACCCGAGTTTTCCTGTGAGCCGACGTGCGTAGTGGCCGATTCAGGCAGGTGCGACATGGGCCAAATGCTTCGCTCGTGGAAGGAAATCGCCAGCCATATGGGCGCCAGCGTGCGCACCGTCCAACGCTGGGAAAGCGAGTTCCAGCTTCCCGTGCGCCGCATTGAAGCCCGCCGCGGGGCCGTGGTCTTTGCCTTTCCTGCGGAACTGGACAGCTGGCTGCGGGTGCACACTGAAAACCAGGTTCCCCTGGTGGACGACAGGTACTTTCGCACCGTATTCATGGATTCCCAGTTTCCCAGTTTGGTGGTGGATGATGTTCCGCGGATACTGGCAGCGAATTTCGCGGCCCATGATCTGTTGGGTCCGGGCGAGCCGCTACTGGGTGAGAACCTGCATTCGATTCTGCACTCGGGCGACGGCGTGTCCGCAGCCGATGCTTGGGCCGGCTTTCTGCAATGCGGCGCCTGTTTCGGTCATGCCAACCTGCGCGATGCAGACGGCAGGATGCTGGGCATTGAGTATGTCGTGAAGCGTTTCCCTCCCGGCCCGCACGTCGTTTCTATCCTCTCTGCCGGCAAGCAATGGCCGGACAGACAGATCTGGTGCCGGCCCGTGGGACCCGACTTCTCTTTCCGTGTCCGCCCCGACAGTAGTCCCAACCTCAAGCGCGGGCAACGCAACCATGCGTCCATTGACGCTTCCTGACGCGCCACTGTCGGTAGAAATCCGTTCATCATAAAAGTGGTTACGCCCGCGACCCTTCCACTCGGCTCCGCTCACGCTCATCGCGGGCGAGAACAAGCATGGCAGCGGCCAAGCCCGCCGGCTGCCCACTTCAAAGAGCAAGGAGGTAAACGGCCATGAGCACCCGGATCTTAATCGCCTCCGATCACCCGCTCAGCCGCACCGGGCTGCGCCACGCGCTGAAGTCGGCTTCCGATTTGGAAATCGTGGCCGAGGCCGACGCGCCAGGGCCGGTGGCGGAACTGTGCCGAAAACTTGCTCCGGACGTGGTGGTGTTCGAAATCACCGTGCCGGGCATGCTGGGGCTGCGCACTACCGCGTCGCTGGAACAAGCAGCTCACCCGGCGCGCACCGTGGTAGTGTCCAACAATGAGAATGTGCACTACGTGCGTTCCTTGCTGGCAACGGGAGTGGCGGGCTACGTTCTGCGCAAGGCCAGCCAGGAGGAACTCCTGCTGGCCATCCGCCACGCCGCTTCCGGCCAGCGCTACCTTGATCCCCGGCTGAGCGATGGCATGACCGACGTTCTGCTGCAGGCGGGGGACCACGGAATCAGCCGAAACTCACGGGCCCTGAGCCGACGGGAAGCTCAGGTGCTGCGGGCGGTCGCGCGCGGCTTCACCAGCAGCGAAATCGGCCGGCAATTGGAATTGAGTTCGAAAACGGTAGAAACCTACCGCAGCCGCATCTACGAAAAGCTGGGCCTGCGCACCCGCGCCGACCTGGTTCACTATGCCATGGCTCTGGGATTGCTGGAGGAGGGCCAGAGCGAAAGCGTGTAGCCCAGGCGGGGGGCCGCGCCGGCGCGGGCCAGTGTCACGACCGCTGATGATCGTGCCGGCTGCGGCGCTCGTCCCACTCCTGGCGGATGCGCTCATAACGATTGGCCAGTGATTCTAGTTCCTTATCGGACAAGCGCTCGATATCAATCATTTCGTTGTGTGCCCGCTCGGTGGAGCGGATCAACTCGTCCAGCTTGAGGTTAATGGCTCGCGAATCGCGGTTCTGGCTGTTCTGGATAAGAAACACAACCAGAAAGGTCATGATGTTGGTCCACGAATTCACTACCAGCTGCCAGGCGTCGGAATAGTGAAACACCGGGCCGGTTATCAGCCAGGCGATGATGGTGGCCGCGGCAAAAATGAACGCTGCCGGCGACCCCACGGCGGCGGCGCTGCTGTTGGCAAAATTCGTGAACCAGTTTCCCGAGGTTGTCTTGCGCGGATTAGCCATGATTGTGGGATGAAGCCTATGACTCTGTAGTTGTTAGCGGATGAGTATCCGCCTGCCTGCTGCCACACGCACAAAAACTGGGGGAAAACTCCAAAGTGACGGGCGTCACAAATGGCGGTGACTCGCCTCACTGTGGCTTGGCCGCTCCTGGCGCGACCATGCATACAGGCCCAAAGTAAGAAGGTAAGCCGGGCAGGCGGCGCCGGGGTGGACCCCGGGCCCGAGGTGCAGCATGCCGGAAATGACAGAGGCCTTTCGCAGCGACTCGCAGCTCATCCACCACGAGCACCGGGCCTTGAGCAGCGAACTGGCGGCGCTGGAGTTCGCGCTCGATTCCCTCATCTGCTACTCGGAAGTTTTTACCAACCTGGCGGCCACCGAACGCGTGTATCGCTGCGGGTGCCACCTGGCCCGCACCCTGCCTGTGCACTTCGAGAATGAAGAAGCCACGGTGCTGGCAGAAATCGGCAGGCTGAGCCCGGAGTTAAACGAGTTTTCTGAAGAGATGAAACGGCAGCACCGGGAGCTGAGGCAGCAGCTGACCCGCTTCTGCCTGCTGGTTGACCAGGTTGAGGGCAGCAGCGATATCGAGGGGGCGGTCTCCGAGGTTAAGGAACACGGTTTGCAGTTCGCGCGCGCGCTGGCGGCGCATATGGACGCAGAAGAGCGCAAGTTCGCCAGCTTCGCGCATTGAGTTTGGACGTTCGAAAGTCTCCGTGCGGGGGCGGAGGCTTTCGCAACCCAAACGGCGGGCCCGGTCAGAAGCTGGGCCCGCCGGCAGTACCTAAGGGGGATCACGTGACAACCGCAAGTTTGCAGAATGCAGAAGCCGGCCAAGGTGTGGCCCAGGCACGCTATCCGGGCATCGCTTCCACCGTGGACGGTTCGGGCGCGGTAGTGTGGGTGGACTCGCATATCGCGCAGGGCGCCTGTGCTTACCCCATTACCCCTTCCACGCCCATGGGTGATGGCTTCGCGGTGGAATTCGCCAATGGCAAAAAGAACCTGTGGGGTGAGCCCCTGCAGTTCTTGGAGCCGGAGTCGGAGCACAGTTCGGCTTCCGCTTGCGAAGGCTTCGCGCTGGCGGGGGGACGGGTGAGCAACTTCACCTCCGGCCAGGGCCTGATCCTGATGAAGGAAGTGCTCTACGTGATCGCGGGCAAGCGCCTGCCGGCCGTGTTCCACATTGGGGCGCGGGCGCTGACTTCGCATTCCCTGAACGTGCACTGCGGCCATGACGACGTGATGGGCGTAGCCGACGTGGGCTGGGGCATCCTGTTCGGGCGCAACGCCCAGGAAGCCGCCGATCTGGCGCTAATTGCGCGCCGCGCCGCCGAAGAAACGGAAACGCCTTTCCTGAACGTGCAGGACGGCTTTCTGACCACGCATACCCTGGAAACCATCCGCCTGCCCGAGCCGGAGTTCATGAAGGAATTTGTGGGCGCGCCGCAGGGACGTATCCGGAAGCTGTTCGATACCCAGGCGCCGCTGCTCAGCGGTCCCGTGCAGAACCAGGACAGCTACATGAAGGGCAAAGTGGCGCAGCGCCACTTCTATGACCGGGTGGCGCCCGCGCTGAAGCGCGCGTTCCGTGAATTCACCGATGCTACGGGACGGCACTATGACAGCGTGCTTCCCTATCGTATGGAAGACGCGGACTACGCGATTATCGGCATGGGCTCGATGATGGAGACGGCCGAGTCCACGGTGAACTTCCTGCGCCAGCGGGGCATGCGCGTGGGCAGCATCACGTTGGTCAGTTTCCGCCCCTTCCCCGCGCTGGAGCTGGCGCTCCTGCTGCGCAAGTGTCGCGCCGCCACTGTAATCGAGCGCGCCGACGTTCCCCTAATGGAATCGAACCCGCTGACCACAGAAGTAAAGGCGGCCCTGGCCGATGCGCACATGGGCAATGGCAAAGGGCAGTTCGAGCGCCTGCCGGAAATCTACTCTGGCGTGGCAGGCCTGGGCGGCCGCGACGTTCGCCCTGGTCACTTTGTGGCTGCTGCGGAAAACATGGCCAGCCATGACCGGCACCGCCGCTTCTTTGTGCTGGGTGTGAAGCATGAGAGCGAACTGTCCATCACCGAAGATCCCGATGTGCGGCCCGCCGGCGCCTTCTCGCTGCGCGGACACTCCATCGGCGGCTTCGGTTCGGTCACCACCAACAAGGTGATCGCCTCGGTCGCCGCCGACCTGTTTGGCCTCTACGCCCAGGCGTTTCCCAAGTACGGCTCGGAGAAGAAGGGCCTGCCCACCAATTACTATCTGACGCTGGCGCCGGAATTTATCAAGCTGCACTGCGAGTTGAAGGTGGTGGATTTTGTCGCGGTGCAGGACGCTTATGCCTTCATGTCGGGCAATCCGCTGGAAGGATTGGCTGATGGAGGGCTGGTTTATCTGCAATCGAACCTTGCTTCGGAGAAGATCTGGGGCAGCCTGCCGGAAAGCGCGCGGCAGGAAATCCGGGCGCGCAAGCTGCGGGTGTACGCGCTGGATGCGGGCAAAATTGCACGCGAGTCGTCGAGCCGCGCCGATCTGCAAATCCGCATGCAGGGTATTGTGCTGCTGGGCGCCTTCCTGCGCCTGACGCCCTTCCGTGAGCAGGCCGGGCTGTATACGGAACATCTGTTTGCCTCTCTGGAAAAAACGCTGACTAAGTACTTCGGCAAGCGTGGCGCGCGCGTGGTGGCCGACAACATGGCGGCGGCACGGCGCGGCTACAACGAAGTGCTCGAGATTGTTCCGCCCAGCGGGGAAGAAACGCGCATCCGCCCGGTTAAAGAACACAAATTCGAGCCTGTGTCCCATTCTCCCAATGGCCACGGCATTATCGAACCAAACTTCTGCGACAAGGTCATTGGCACCTATGCGCGCGGGCGCGAAGCCGACCTGGACGCCGATGAATATGTGGCGCGCAGCCTCATGCCGCCTTCCAGCGCCATGCGCCGCAGCTTCCGCACCCTGGCGCCGGACATCCCTGAGCTGATTGCCGCCAACTGCGTGGGCTGCATGGAGTGCGTGAATGCCTGCCCGGATACGGCCATTCTGGCCAAGGCGGTGGAACCGGCAGTGCTGGAAGAGAAGCTGGCGCACATCGAGCGCACTGAGCTGCGCGAATCGCTGCACAACGACTTCATCAAAACCAGCAAGTATTTCGAAATTCCGCAGAAGAAGGGGCAGGCCGGCGGGCTGTTCTCCATCTTTGTGGATCCCGACAAGTGCAAGGGCTGCGGAGAGTGCGTCACGGCTTGCGGCCGCCACGAAGCGTTGAAGATGGTGGTCAAGGACGGCAACATGGCCAAGTACGACCTGGCCATGGACCTCTACCATCACCTGCCGGAGACGCCGGCGCATTTGCTCAACGAGAAGGCGCTGGGCGACATGATGCTGGCCGGGCGCTCGCTGCTTTACGCGGGCGGCGGAGGCTCCTGCATGGGCTGCGGCGAGGCCACGCCCATCCGCCTGATGCTGGCGGCTACAGGCTTTGTTTATGGAAACGAGATCGGCATTGTGGCGGCCACGGGCTGTAACAGCGTGTTCGGCTCGACGTACCCGTTCAATCCTTACGCCGTGCCCTGGACCAACTCGCTGTTCGAAAACGCGCCCGCCGACGCGCTGGGCATCCGCCTGCGCTGGGACCAGGAAGGACACCAGAACCGGCGGCTGTGGGTGCTGGGCGGCGATGGCGCCATGTACGACATCGGCTTCCAGTCACTGTCGCGCCTGCTGATGTCAGGATTCGACATCAAGGTTCTGGTGCTGGATACGCAGGTGTACTCCAACACCGGCGGCCAGACCTCCACCTCCACGCTGACCGGGCAGGACGCCAAAATGGCGGCCTTCGGCAAGGCGCAGCCGGGCAAGCGCGAACACCGCAAGGAACTGGGCGAAATCGCCATGATGCACCCCGGCGTGTTCGTCGCCCAGACCACGGCGGCGCACCTCAACCACTTCTACAAAACCATCATGGAAGCCAACGCGTATCCCGGGCCGGCGGTGGTTATCGCCTATGCCACCTGCCAGCCCGAGCACGGCGTGCCCGACGACCGCTCCCTGGAACAGGCCAAGCTGGCGGTGGAATCGCGCACCTTTCCGCTGTTCGTGTACGATCCGCGCAAGGGCGATAAGATTCGCGAATGCTTGAGCCTGGCGGGCAATCCGGCGATGAAGCAGGATTGGTACATTGACCCGCACGACAGCCAGCCGGTGGACTTTGTCAGCTTCGCGCGGACGGAGGGGCGCTTTGCCCGCCACTTCAACGAGCAGGGCGAGCCCGACGAGTTCCTGCAGAAGGCAACCGAGGACCGGCTTTCCAACTGGCATCGCCTGCAGGAGCTGGCGGGACTGCGGTAACTTGTTAGATCTGTCATCTTGAGCGAAACGGGCCGTGTGGGCCCGGGGCTTTGCCCAGGGCATGGACGGGGCGGAGCCCCGTCCCCACACAATCTCTTCATCCCACACAGTTCCGCCCAAATTGCTGGACCGTGACAAATCCGCCACTCTTGTGCCAAGCTACTCGGCTCCATGATTACCCTATTCCTGTTTCTTCTGACCGCCATGAGCACTCCACCATCTTCCTATACGAGCAACATCTCTCTGAACAGCCAGCACGTGACTCGCGATTTTGTGCCTGATGGTGACCTGGACAAGGGCGTGTGGCGACTGGTTCATCATGCCACCTTCGACCACAACTACACCGGCGAAAAGCGCTACCCGGCATTAAAAACGGAAGTGGCCAGCCTGTGGAGCGAAAAGTACGTTTACTTCGCCTTCTGGTGCAAATACCGCGAAATTAATGTTTATAAGGGCGAAGACCCGGCCAAAGAGCGCTGGGAGCTTTGGGAGCGGGATGTGGTGGAAGTGTTCATCAACCCTGAACCGAAGAAGGTAAACCACTATTACGAGTTTGAGGTGGCGCCCAACAATCAGTGGCTGGACCTGGAGATTGATCTCGACAAAAAGCCCTTCAATGATGCCGACTGGAACTCCGGCTTCGAACACGCGGTGCGGGTTGATGAGAAGCAACACCTGTGGATGTGTGAGATGCGGATTCCGCTCAGCGCGATGAAGACTCGCATCGCGCCCGGCGCGCAATGGCGCGGCAATTTTTACCGCGCCGAAGGCGTGGGGCGCGATGAGCAGCGCTCGCTCATGGCCTGGGGCACAGTCGTGGCACAGCCGGAGGCATTCCACAATCCCAGCCGGTTCGGGATTATTCGCTTCGTGCCCTAGTTCTCAGCCACGGATTAACACCGATAAACGCAAGTCTAGGCGTCATCCTGAGCGCGCTTTAGCGCCGAAGGATCTCGCGTGCACTCTAGAGCTCGATCTTGTTCTGTAACGTTATTGCGCGGTTACCTGCATCAAGGCAGAAGCAGCGCAGTTGTTGCTCTTGTTCGACTCGACCACGTAATTATTGGCGTCGGCGCAGGCCAGCACATAGTAGCTGCCCGCGGACACGTACGGCGAGACAGTCACTGTTGCTGTTCCACTTGAGGAACCACCGGCAGCCAGAGCCGGCACCGCTCGCGAACCAGAGAGCAACACTCCCGTGGGAGTGCTGCTTACAGTGGTGGAGAGATAGTAGCGCGTGGTTGAACTCCCGGCATTGCCGGTTCCCCGGTTGACTGTCGTGTCGCTCACCTGCGTGCTCTTGCCTGCTGCCAGTGTGGCCGGCGCGCTGACCGAGCTTTCTGTCAGATCCGGCAGTCCTAAGCCGGTGCCGGAGAGTGTCAGTACGTTCGGGCTCTCAGGCACATTGCTGGCGACGACAACCGAGCCGCTGCGTAGCCCCATGGCCAACGGCTTGAAGGTCACATTGATCACACAGGTCAGGCTCGGACCGAGCTGGGTGCCGCAGTTGTTGGTTTGCGCAAAGTCGCCGTTCGCAGTAATGCTGGTGATCCCCAGGGTGGCGTTTTTCTGATTGTTCATCAGGCTGACGCTACGCGCGGGGCTGGTATAGCCCAGGAAAACTCCGCCAAAATCCAGCGTGGAAGGAGAGAGCGTCACTCGCGAAACACCGCTCCCTGCCAGCGTGACCGTTTGCGGGCTATTGCTTGCGTTGTAATTCATGGTCAGCCTGCCGGAGTGGACGCCGAGAGCCACCGGAGTGAAAGTTACCAGCACGTTGCAGCTCTGCAGCGGACCAAGCGTCGTTCCGCAGGTGTTGGTCTGAGTGAACGTGCCGGTGATGGTGATGCCGTTGATGGTCAGCGGAGTGGACTGGTTGTTGGTCAGCTTGACGTACTGGGCCCTGCTGCTGCTGCCCAGCACCACGCCTGCGAAGTTAATGTTAAGCGGCGTAACCGTGGTCGGAACGATGCCGTAGCCTGACAGAAGCACGCTTTGGGGGCCGCCAGCGGCATCATGTGTCACAATGACGGAACCTGTCGCATATCCCACTGCCGTGGGATTAAACGTGACCGTAATCTTGCAGGCGCCACCCGCCGCAACCGATTGGCCGCAATTGTTGCTCTGGCGGAAGTCGCCTTCGGCCACTATACCGAGCAGAGTCAAAGCACGCGTCTGACGGTTGGTGATCGTGACCGTCTTCGGCCCGCTCACCGTATCAACCACCTGTCGTGCAAAAGCCAAAGCGCCCGGGGAAACGCCCACCGGCGCCGTGCAGTCGCGCAGCGCGTTATTTACATTCAGCCGTCCACCGCTGGCGGTAATCGTGTTCAAGGCGGGCACCAAATCCACTTGCTCAGTCAGACTCGCTTTTAGGGCAAGCGTATTCAGCGGGCAACGCGAGAGCACAAGCGCAGCAGCTCCGGAAACGTGTGGCACAGCCATGGACGTCCCGCTGAGATAGCCGTACTGTCCGCCCGTCACAGTGGACAAGATGTTGACGCCGGGCGCGCCCAGTTGCACGCTGGTGGGGCCATAGTTGGAAAACGAAGCCAGAGAGTCGTTATTGTCGGTGGCGGCAACGGCGATCAGATTGGAAGCGTTATAGCTGGCTGGGTAAAAGGCGCTCAGGTCGTTGTTGTAGCCGTTGTTTCCCGCGGCTGCCACAAACAGCATGTTGTTGTCGCCCGCCCGCTTGATTTCGTCCAGCAAGGCCTGCGAGAAGCCGCCTCCGCCCCAGCTGTTGGAGAGCACACGCACATCCGCGGCTGCGCCGAAGGCGTTCTTCGCCTGGATGGCGAACTCAATGGCGTTCACGGCATCGGCAACATAGCCGGAGCCACTGGCGTTCAGAAACTTGATGCCCATCAGCCGCGTGGTCCAGTTCACTCCCACTACGCCTTGCCCGTTATTCCCGGCGCCGCCGATGGTGCCGGAGACGTGAGTGCCGTGTTTGTTGTCGTCCATGGGATCGCAGGCCAGCGTGATGGCGTTAAAACCATGGCTTCCGGCCGGGCAGTTCACCACGGAACCGGCAATGGTCACCGCGAAGGCTGCGGGCGCCGACCAGATATTGGGCTGCAGGTCGGGATGGGTATAGTCAATGCCGGTATCAACCACCGCGACTACGTGGTTCGTGCTGCCAATGGAGAACCCCCAGGCTTCTAAGGCGCCAATATCGGCTCCCGCGGTTCCGGCGGGATAGCCGAAAGATTGTCCGATATTGTGCAGGCCCCACAATTCAGCAAAGCGCGGATCGTTCGGCTGTTGCACAGCCTGGACCACAAAATTGGGCTCAGCATAGAGAACATCGGCACGGGAAGAGAATTGCCGCACCAGGTCCTCGGTGCTTTTGGAACGCGAGCGGAAGCGGTAGAGACGGGCCACTCCACCCAGGCGACGGCTGCGATCGAGGTTATGAGTCTGCGCCAGCGTCCGCAACTTTTCTGGGTTCATTTCCCGGAATTTGACCAGAATCTCTCCTCTGGCCGCTTTGGGTGGGTGACCGCCGCGACCTTTAGGCTGCGCAAGGCAAACTGAAGGCAGCCAGCACATAGCAAACAGCAGGCAAATGAGACGAGATAAGAGGCGCATACGCACAGTCCTTTCCGGACCGCAAGACGGCCCGCCGCCAGCTGCACTCCGGGGCAGCTTTCGGGGTTTCCCAGGACACAAATGGCATGCACGCTATCGGCGTGCGGCTCAGCCACCAGCCCTTGTCCACTGATTAGGAGTTAGCCTTGCCGGGGGGAAGGCAGGTGAGCAAAGATATTCATGGAGTCCTCCGCGAAGGGTGCAGCGTTCCTCTCACCACACGCTGGGAGGGTCGGTCCGGCCTCCAGGAGGCCACGGGAGCAAGCCAGGAAGCCCCCGCCGCCCAAGTCCGCCACCATGCCAAAGAACTGCTGCGCTCGGTTGATCCTTCAGTGCCCTTACGGGCGACCGTCTCAACTGCACCCAGCAAAATGGGCCCAGAACCACAATCACTTCTGCTTTGATGGTCGCGCCTGAGGCTGCCGGTTGCAACCTAAAACGGCACCGTCCGGTTGGGCTCGTTTCAAAATGGGAAACGGCGTGAGTCGCTAAGGCCGTGCCGGGACGAGACTTCCGTGGTCTCGGCGTGCAATTTGGGAAACGTTTGCGGATGGGAAAGACGTCCCTTTTGTAAGGGGCAGGGCGGCAACAAATCCCAGAACAGCGCATGTTAGCGTGAGACTGTGAGCGCGTCCAACATGGCTGCGGCGCTAGCGCCGAGCGCCTGGGTTTCTCCTGCCGACTCCGGCCCCGGGGCCGGCAAGCAACCGGTGCGCATTTTCCTGGTGGATGATAGCGATGATGATATAGCTATGTTTCGTCATCTGCTGGCCCGCGCGCTGCCGGAGTTTCCATGCCATTTGGCCCACGCCGACGCCATGGGGCCTGCCCTGGAACAACTCCAACAGGCGAGCTACGACGTGCTCTTCCTGGACTATCAACTCAGGATGGATACCGGCCTAGACGTTCTGCGGGAAATTCGACGCCGGGGGTTGGACCTGCCGGTAGTTCTCCTTACCGGACACGGTGACGAGCAGGTGGCGGTCGAGGCCATGCGCAGTGGAGCCTGCGATTATCTCTCCAAGGGCAAGCTTGATGCTGCCACCCTGCAGCGCACGCTGCGCTTCGTCCTCAGCTTGCAGGAGCACCAGAGCCGCCTGAAGCAGGCACAGGCGGAGCTGCGGTCGCGCGAACAGCACTTTCGCGCCCTGGTGGAGAACGCCTTTGACGCCACCGTGCTCATGAATGCCGAGGGCATGATTCAGTGGGCCAGCAACTCCTGCCCGCGCGTGCTGGGGCTCGAGACCCAGCAACTGCTGGGCAGCAATGGCTTCGATCTGCTGAACGGGGACAATCCCAGTGTGGCCCGGCGCCTGTGGAAGGACTTGTTACGTCATCCCGGAGAGCCGTTGCAGGTTGCCTTCCGGCATAAGAACGGAACGCTGCGCGATATCGAGGGGGTGGGCACGAACTGGCTGCAAGAGCCGGCAGTGGAGGCCGTGGTCTTTAACTTTCGCGATGTCACCGAACGCCGGCGCGCCGAAGAAAAGCTGCGCAAGCTCTCCCGGGCGGTGGAGCAGGCCGCCGACGTGGTGGTCATTACTGACCGCGAAGGCAGGATTGAGTATGTCAACCCCGGTTTCGAACTCTTGACCGGTTACCCCTCGGAGGAAGTAGTGGGCCAGAACCCGCGGCTGCTAAAGTCGGGAAGCCATGACAGCCGCTTCTATCAGGAAATGTGGCAGACCATTCAACGGGGAGACGTCTATCGCGGGGTAATGATCAATCGCAAGAAGAATGGCGAGCTGTATTACGCGGAAAAGACCATTACCCCGGTGCGCGACGCCGAAGGCCAGATCACCCACTTCATCTCCAACGACCGCGACATCACCGAGCGCCGCAAGCTGGAAGAGCAGCTGGCGCAGGTGCAGAAGATGGACGCCATCGGGCAGCTGGCCGGGGGCGTGGCCCACGACTTCAATAATCTGCTTATGGTTATCAGCAGCTATGCCGAGCTAATGATGGACGCGCTCGCGCCCGAAAGCCCGCTGCGCCACCACGGAGAAGAAATCCTGAAGGCGGCGCGGCGCGCCGCCGACCTCACCCGCCAGTTGCTCACCTTCAGCCGCAAGCAGGTGCAGACGCTGCGCGTGCTCGACCTCAACGGCGTGCTGCAGGAAATCTGCAAGACCCTGCAGCGGCTGATCCGCGAGGACGTTCAGTTGTCCCTGCAACTCGAGAAGGAGCTATGGCCGATCAAGGCCGACCCAGTGCAGATCGAGCAGATCGTGATGAACCTGGCCACCAATGCCCGCGATGCCATGCCGCAGGGCGGGCAGCTCAGCATCGAGACCCGCAACGTGGAATTGGACGAAGCCTATTGCCGCACGCAGCCGGACGCAATCCCGGGCCAGTACATCCTGCTCGCCGTCAGCGACTCCGGCATGGGCATTGATCCGGCTATTCTGCCCCGCATCTTCGAGCCATTTTTCACCACCAAGGAGAAGGGTAAAGGAACCGGCCTGGGGCTGGCCACCATCTACGGCATCGTCAAGCAGAGCGGCGGGCACATTACGGTGGCTAGCGAGCTTGCGGCCGGTACGACCTTCAAGATTTTTCTGCCGCGTGCTCCCGCAGCGATGGCGAGTCCGGAGCCCGCAGCGCACAACGCGCAGCAGCTGCGCGGCAGCGAAACCGTGCTGCTGGTGGAGGACGAAGATGCGGTGCGCGAGTCGGAACGGGAATACCTGGAGCAGCACGGCTACACCGTGCTGGCTGCGCCCAACGGTCCTGCCGCCCTGGAACTGGCCGCCAGTTGCGGGCGCGAGATCCATCTCCTGGTTAGCGACGTAGTAATGCCTGGGATGAGCGGCAGCGAACTGGGGCAAGAGCTGCAGGCGCAACGGCCAGGGCTGAAGGTGCTTTACGTTTCCGGCTACGCCGAGAACACGGTCATGCAGCACGGGCTGGCCGAACTGGGCAGCAGATTCCTGCACAAGCCGTTCACCTTGAAGGCGCTGACCGCCAAGATCAGGGAAGTGCTGCAAGCAGAAGATGAAGCCAAGGCGGGAGGGTAGCTGATTTTATGGTGCGGCCGGCAGCGGAATATGACGAGCACAACCTCCCAAACTCTCAGACAGGGACTTCGGCCAGAGCCCGCTCCGCAGAGCGCCTCTCCCCTGAAATTGCGGTTGGCAATCGGATAGGGGGGCCGCCGCGAATCTGGCTGTGGTTAATCCTGGGGGTTGCCAGCGTCGTGGTCGTGGCCGGCTCGGCCGGCTTGGGGCGGGTCTTTCCGCTGGTTCCCGCTCAGTGGTTGCTCAGCCATCCCGTCCTGCTGGTGGGGGTGACACAGGGGGTGCTGTTCTGCCTGGTGTTACACCTGGTCCGCGGTACGCGGGAGGGCACCCGGCAACTGCGTCAGCTCAACCGTGTCTTGCAAGTCCAAATGGACGCGGTCGAACGCGCCCAACGGGAGGTACGCGAAGAGCAGTCCTATACCCGCTCATTGATTGAAGCCAGCCTGGACCCGCTGGTCACGATCGCGCCCGACGGAAAAATTACGGATGTAAATGTCGCCACGGAAACTTTCACCGGACACTCCCGCCAGGAGCTGATTGGAACCGACTTCTGCGACTACTTCACAGACCCGGTCAAGGCCCGCGCCGGTTACCAGCAGGTATTCCGGGAAGGCGGCGTGCACGATTACGAGCTGGAGATCCGCCATCGCGACGGGCGCATCACGCCCGTTCTCTACAATGCCTCCATCTACCACGATCGGGCAGGAGCCATCGCAGGCGTCTTTGCCTCCGCGCGCGACATCAGCGAGCGCCGCCACGGGGAAGCGGCTCTGCGCCAACTGGCGGCCATCGTGGAGTTTTCCGATGACGCCATCATCAGCAAATCTCTGGATGGGACGATTGTAACGTGGAACAAGGCGGCGGAGCGGCTCTACAGCTACACCGCCGACGAGGCCATTGGCAAGAACATGAGTATTATTGTTCCTCCGGAGCTGCACGAGGAGTTGGACATTCTGCTGCGGCGGGTCGGGCACGGTGAGTACATCGAGCATCACGACACGGTAAGAATGCGCAAGGATGGAAGCCGTGTGGATGTTTCCGTCAGCTTGTCGCCGGTTAAGGACAGCGCCGGAAACACCACCGGAGTCTCCACGATCGTTCGCGATATCACGGAACGCAAACGGATCGAGGCCGCTTTGCGCCATTCCTCGCTCTATACCCGCTCGCTGATCGAGGCCAGCCTGGACCCGCTGGTGACCATCGCGCCCGACGGCAGGATTACGGATGTCAACGCGGCCACGGAGGCCGTCACCGGCTGCGGCCGACAGGAGCTGGTCGGCAGCGATTTCTCCAACTATTTCACCGATCCCGATCAGGCCCGGGCCGGATACCGGCACGTATTTGCCGAAGGCCAGATACAGGATTATCCCCTGGCTATCCGGCATCGCTCCGGGCGGGTGACCGAGGTCTTGTTCAACGCCTCGGTCTTCCGCAATGAAGTGGGCGAAGTGGAAGGGGTATTTGCTTCCGCTCGCGACGTCACCGAGCGCAAGCGACTGGAAGAGGAATTGCTCGCCCGCCAGTCCTACACTCGCTCTCTAATCGAGGCCAGCCTGGACCCGCTGGTCACCATCGCCCCCGACGGCAAGATCACCGACGTGAACGCGGCCACGGAGGCGGTCACCGGCTGCTCCCGTCAGGAACTGGTCGGGACCGACTTCTGCGACTACTTCACGGATCCGGAGAAGGCGCGCGCCGGCTACCAGCAGGTGTTCCGCGAAGGCGGCGTGCACGACTACGAGCTGGAAATCCGCCACCGCGACGGGCGCATCACGCCCGTTCTCTACAACGCCTCCATCTACCACAATCAGAGCGGGAAGGTGGAAGGAGTATTTGCTTCCGCTCGCGACGTCACCGAGCGCAAGCGGCTGGAAGAGGAATTGCGCGCCCGCCAGTCCTACACTCGCTCTCTAATCGAGGCCAGCCTGGACCCGCTGGTCACCATCGCGGCGGACGGCCGGATCACGGATGTGAATGCGGCCACCGAAGCCGTCACCGGCCGCTCCCGGCAGGAACTGATCGGCAGCGATTTTTCCAACTACTTCACCGAGCCAGACCGGGCCCGGGCTGGCTACCAGAAGGTGTTTGCCGAGGGTCTGGTGGAAGACTATCCCTTGTCTATCCGGCATCGCTCAGGGAGGGTGACGGAGGTTCTGTATAACGCCTCCGTCTTCCGCAATCAGGCGGGCGATGTGGAGGGGGTATTCGCTGCCGCCCGCGACATCACCGAGCGCAAACAACTCGAAGACAGAGTGCGCCAGCGCACGCTAGAACTGGAGAACAGCGTGGCCGAACTGGAAGCCTTCAGCTACTCAGTTTCCCACGACTTGCGGGCGCCGCTGCGCAGCATTGATGGGTTCAGCCAGATCCTGCTGGAAGACTACCGCGACAAAGTAGATGCGGAAGGACAGGATAGTCTGCGCCGCATTCGTAATGCCAGCCAGAACATGGCGCAACTGATTGACGCTCTCCTGCAACTCTCGCGCGTGATGCGCAGCGATTTGCGGCGCGAACCGGTGGATTTGAGTGTTCTGGCGCTTTCCACCGCCGCGATGATCCAGAAGGCAGATCCGGCGCGGCGAGTGCGGTTGCGGGTAGTAAACGGGTTGCAGGCTGATGGCGACCGCCGCCTGCTGGGAGTAGCGCTGCAGAACCTGCTGCAGAATGCGTGGAAGTTTACCGCCCGGAACTCGGAGGCAACTATCGAGTTGGGCAGCACAAAGAAAGACAGCCAAATCGCCTACTACGTGCGCGACAACGGCGTCGGTTTCGATATGACCTACGCAGACAAACTATTTACGCCCTTCCAGCGCCTGCACGCCCGTGAGCAGTTTGAAGGAACCGGCATTGGGCTGGCCACGGTGCAGCGCATCATCAAGCGCCACGGGGGGAAGGTGTGGGCGGAAGGCGAAGTGGACAAAGGCGCGACTTTTTATTTCTCGCTAGGCTGAACGGCGAAGATCTCAATAGGAGTGGAAATGCAAAACGCAAGTATCCTGCTGGTGGAAGACAACCCGGATCATGAGGCGCTCACCATCCGCGCGCTGAAGAAGGCGCATGTGCTGAACGACATCATCGTGGCCCACGACGGCGCTGAGGCCGTGGAACTGATGTTCGGCGCGGAAGGTGATTCGGGGCGGCGGCCCATTCCCGCTCCGCAACTGATTCTCCTCGACCTCAAGCTGCCTAAGGTGGATGGGCTGGAGGTGCTGCGTCGGTTGCGCGAGAATCCCAAAACCAAACTGATTCCGGTGGTGGTGTTGACTTCCTCCGACGAAGAAGGAGACGTGGTGACCAGCTACAAGCTCGGGGCCAACAGCTATGTCTGCAAGCCGGTGGACTTCGTGCAGTTCATGGAAGCCACCAAGCAACTCGGCTTGTATTGGCTGGTGTTGAACGAGGCGCCCAAGGCGGCCAGGGCCGCGGCCGGACACTGAGCGCGGCCCGCGGGCGGGTCCTACGATAGCGGGGCCATAGCCCCTGCCTGAAAATCCGCATCCAACCGGCGTGCCCAAACAGCCACAGCCGGTCGCTCTGGATTCTTCGCGGCGCAGTGTCCACGAAATCTTTGAAGGCGTGTCGCGCAATGCCCGGGAGGAGTTGAACCGCTCCTCCCGCGCTCTGGCCTTCTCCGGCCTGGCCGGCGGCGTGACCATGGGCCTGACCGGCCTGGCGGTGGCCATTGCGCAAGCAGTGCTCGGCTCGGGGCAGCCGGCCGAATTTATCTCCTACCTGTTCTATCCCATCGGTTTCATCGCCGTCATCATCGGCCGCGCCCAGTTGTTCACGGAGAACACGCTTTACCCCGTGGTGCTGGTGCTGGATGAGCACAAGCACCTCGGCAATACCCTGCGCCTTTGGGGAGTGGTGTTCATCAGCAATGTGGTGAAAGACGAACCCGATCCGCCTCAGCCACCGGGGCAGCAGCCGCCCGCTCCGGTGGAAGAGCCTCCCGACTCGCCCCAATCGGATCCGCCCGCGCCTGTGCGCGAGCCTGGCCCCACTCCGCCTACACGTATGTCATCCGGCACAAGGGCTTGTCGCCCACAGATTCTTTGCATACCCGCGGGACTAAAGTCTGGGGCTTCCACACTCTTTGCCACCTAATGAGGTGAGCTGCGCTCGCCCTGGACAGGGCAAAGCCCCGTCCCCACACGCCGGTTATGCCAGGAGTAAGACGTGCCAACCACTTCAGAGTGCTGTCCAAAGCAGACTAACCTGTGATTGTCTCTCCACCTCTGTGTCTCTGTGGTGGGTTTTAAGGTCTTAGAAGGAACTACTCGATGAAAGAACTACTCGATCTGAACCAGCCCGCCGGGTTCGGGGATGGCTTGCGGCGTGGAGGGCCGCTGTGGGGCTCGCCACTTATCAATGTAGGACACCTGGTGCACGCAGGAAACGGTGCAGTGGGGGGCGCAGGATTTCTCAGTCAGATACTCCCGCCGAATGTCATCCACCGTGTATTCCATCAGCGGCTTGGCCGGGTAGCCGCGCTGCTGCGAGCAGTAGTGCACCAGCCCGTCTTCGCAAACGTACAGGTAGCGCGCCCCGGCGCGGCAGCGCCATTCGTTGGGCCGGCCGTCGGCGATATTGTCCTGGAAGAAATTGATGCGGGCGTAGCTGCCCTTTTCCATCGCTTTCATCTCGCGATAGACTTCGCGCTCTTGTGTACCCAAGGGCTGCAGTTGCCCGTCGCCGTCGTGAATGATGCCGACAGTGGAGGTAAAGCCCAATTCCACGGCGCGGCGGCCCACGGCCGGCGCGTCCTCGGGGTTGCGAATGCCGCCGCCGACCACGGAGTTGATGTTCACGTGAAAGTCCGCGTGCTCCGCCAGCAGTTGCAGCTTCTTGTCCAGCACCTTGAGGCTCTTTTTGGAGACCTCGTCGGGCATGACGTTATCAATGGAGATCTGCAGGTGCTCCAACCCAGCCCGGTTCAGGCGCTGAATGCGCTCGGCGGTCAGCAGGTAACCATTGGTGATCAGGCCGGCGATGATGCCGTGATGGCGTACGCGGCCGATAATCTCGTCCAACTGCGGGTGCAGCAGCGGTTCACCGCCGCTGATGCAAACCACCGTGGTGCCCAGCGCCGCCAGTTTGTCCACGCGCTGGAACATCGTCTCCAGCGGCACCGGCTTGGAGAAGTCGTCATACTCGTTGCAGTATTTGCAGGCCAAGTTGCAACGGCGGATGGGAATGATGTGTGCCAGAATGGGATGATCGGTGTCAATCAGACCCTTAAAAATCATCGTCCATTCGCGAGTTCGGCGATGAAACTGTAGGAGTCGCCTTTTGGCCAGCACACGAGCAGTTGCCATGAATTTTCTAGTAAATCACATCCTATGAATCACTTGCACGCTTCTGCAGCGTGCGGGCGCTTTTGAGGGGTAAACGGTAATTTCCCGGCTCCGGAGCAGGGCTGCTGCCACCCTCAGCTTGTGTGGCGACGGGGCTTTGCCCCGTCCGGGCGGGTCGAAGACCCGCCCCCACACGCTCCTTGCCGACTTCTGACCCCCCAGCTTTAGAACAGTCCGACCGTGCCCCGCACCGATTCAATCAGCTTCTGCGAGTCGTAGCCCACGCCAGCCTTGAACACCGTGTCCACCTTCTCTATGTCACTGATGCGGGCTGAGGGATCTCCGTTTATCAGTACCAGGTCGGCCTGCTTGCCCATGGCAATGGTGCCAATGTGCTGCGACTGGCCCTCATACTCGGCGCCGTTGGCGGTGGCGATGTGAATGGCTTCCGCGGGTGTGAAACCTGCCTCGACCAGCAGCTCAATCTCGCGCTGATCGCCGAAGCCGGCCAGCACGCCGCCGATTCCCGTGGGATCGCAGCCCGCCAGCAACAGGCCGCCGGCTTTCGCGAATTCGTGCTCGAACCGCAGCTCCTTCTGGAACAGTGTCCCGACTTCGGGAGCAGGTCGTGTAGCGCGAGCCTGCAGATAGTTGATCTCTGCCTGGGGCAGCATCGAATCCAGCACTTCTTTCCGCAGCGGCGGCCTGCCGGGTACATCCAGTTCGAAAACCGGCAGAGTGGAGGTGACCGCCACGTGACGGTCAATTAGCGTGTGCATCATCTTCTGCACGGCAGCGCCATCCACATCCTGCTTGAGCAAGGAGTCGAAGGTAGCTTTCCCGCTGGGACACTGGTCGGGCTGCTTGCCGGGCGCAAATTCGGTGTCCACGAACATAGGGCCGTGCTCCAGGTCGTCAATGCCCAGCTCCGCCGCTTCGGTCTGCGTGACCGAGCACAGGTGGCCTGTCACTTTGATATTGCGCTTATGAGCTTCCTGGATGGCAGCGCTCAACTCGGGGCGCGTGATATTCATATAGGCTTTGAACGAAGTGACGCCCTGGTCGGCCCAGTAGTCCACCAGCTTGCGAGCATCGTCCGGCCCGGTGAGCTGATGCATTTGGGCGAAAAACGAATTCGGTCCCTCAAGGTACGGGCCGGTAACGTCAATTTTGGGTCCCGGCATTGTGCCGGCGTCAATCAGCTGCTTGATGTTCAGGTCGGCGTAGGGTTCCAGACTCCCAGTGGTACGCAGAAAAGTGACTCCAGCCGCGAGATAAAGCCGCGGAAAGCTGAAGCCGACTTCCTTGATCATGATGGGCTGGGCTACGGAGCCATCGAGGTTGCGCGCCAGCCCCGCAGCGTAGAACAGATGCTCGTGCATCATGACCAGACCCGGGATCACCGTCTCACCCGGCACGTTGAGCACTTTGGCGTTGGGCGGAACCGAAACTGTGGCGGCATCGCCCACGGCCTGAATCTTCCCC
>DASSQB010000213.1:0-12801 GCA_035702725.1 Terriglobales bacterium
GGCGCCGCTGCCGTGGAAGGTGAGGTAGTCGAAGGTTGAGCCGTTAAAAGTGGTGATCACGCCGCAGAGATGCACGCTGGTACCGGGGCCAATCTGGGCGGCGCCGCTGCCCCAGTTTGCGGCATCATTGAAGAAGGTGTAGGCGAAGGCGTTGGCGCAATCGGCGCCGTCGCCGCGACCGGCCACGCTCTGGGCAATGTAAATATCCTTAGCGGAACAAATGGCCGCCAGTGCCAGCAGCAACCAGCAGATAGTCAAACATCGTCGCATCACACTACCTCATTGGGACACAGCCACCAGGTTGAAAACGCGGACCGGGTCCAGAATCTGATCCTCCGCCTGCACCTGCCTGCCGGTTTCGGCAATGGTGAATCGGAAGGGCCGAAGGGAAGCCAGAAAGGCCAGGCACTGGTTGGGCAGGATGCCGGTGCGACGGCAGACCTGGGGATGCGCCTCCAGAGTGAGCACACAGCGCGCCGCGCGGCATATGGTTTCGCGCGCGCCCTGCAGCACCGGCAACTCTTCACCTTCGACGTCAATCTTCAGCAGCACGTCGCCGCCGAAAATTTCCAAACTATCCAGGGTGACGACGGGAACGCCTTCTTCGGCCCGCACCAGGAAGCGGGCATGATCGCCGAGGTCATAGGCGGGCGTCAGCAACTTGCCACGCCCGCTGAAGTTGCTGACCGCCGCCATATGCACCTCGGGACGGGGAAATTGGGCCAGGTTGTGGCGCAGGACCTGCTCCACCCTGCTGTTGGCTTCGAAGGCCACGACGCGGGCAATGCGGTCGCAGCGCGCGCAGAGCAGCGCGGTGAACAGGCCGATGTCGGCGCCGCAATCGAACACGGTGACGCCGCAGAAAGGAGCTAAAGCGGCGCAGCAGGTTCGAATCAGGTCCTGCTCGTAAGCGAGAATGTCGGGCAACTCCCAGGCATTCTCGATGCGGTTGATGGGGACAGCAACGTTGACCGTGGGCGAGAGAGGATAGAGCACCAGGCACTCGCCGTGCACCCGCTGCCACACCAGCAGCATGCGGTGCGCGCCGCGCACATGGTGCCGCTTCAGCGCCTTGAAGCAGCGGAAGAGGAACGGCGGCGGAGCGCTCTTCGTGCCGAATGTGGAAATCGGACCCATGGGCTGGCGGAACGACGAGGCTATTTCAGGCGCTTAATTTTTGCCCGGGTGAGAGGGCGGAACGCGGAGTGATTTTCGGCGTGAGGCGCGTTTCTGTGGCGCCGGGGACGCGCGCCCAGGGTTCCAGGCCCAGGCTCCAGCGCAGCACGCGTAACCATTTTGTAGTGGCCGCTCGCCATTGCGGGCGCTGCGCCCGGTCGGCGGCCAGCCACACCGCCCCGCCGAGCAGCAGCCGGCAAAGCACAGCCAGGCCAGTGGCGGCGCGGTAGGCGGAGGCGTAGATACAGCTACGCGTGGCCGACAAAAATTTCGTCACCGACTCGCGCATTAATACGGCGGAGAAGGCGCTGTACTCCTGCCGGCGCGAGCTGGCAGCGCCGTGATGGATCAGGACCGCATCGTGCAGGTAATAAGTCCTCCAGCCCAGCTTCCGCGCCTGGCAGCAGAGGTCAACGTCCTCGACGTACATAAAGTAGGCGCGGTTGAAGTGCCCCGCTTGGGCGAACACATCGCGCCGAACCATGAGGCAGGTGCCGGGGACTACTTGGGCAGCAATTGGCTCGTGCGACTCGGCCGCAACTACGTCGAAGCCCCACCAGCCTGGGAACATTCTTCGGCTAACGGACGAATCCAGGAGTTGGTTCAGAATGGTGGGCACGCAGCGCATGCAGTTCCATTGCGGGGAAAAGTCAGGCGCGACCAGCCTGGGACCGACGATGCCGGCATCTGGCGTACCAGCCAGCGCGTCCAGCATGCGGCGCAGAGCCTCTCCCACCACCTCCGTATCCGGATTCAGGAAAAGCAGATTGCGTCCGGTGGAAAAGGCGAAGGCAAGGTTATTGGCGGCAGCGAAACCGAGATTCTTCGGCAACTGCAGGCAGTGTACCTCTGGAAAACATTGCGTCAGCATCTCGGCACAACCGTCGTAGGAACCGTTGTCAGCGACCAGGACTTCGAAATTCAATCCGCGATCGTTAGAGAAGATGCTGCCCAGACAGCGATGCAGATATTCGGCCGAGTTCCAGTTGACGATGATGATGGAGAGCTCGAGAGGCATGGCGCCGTCCCTACGCAGACGTCTCGCAAAGGGTTGCGTAAGAGAGGTATAACGAGTTACCTCTTCTGCGGAATAATGATTAGAAAGGGATGACCTGTTAATTCAAATGCACAGGTTCTTCGTCGCGCTTGCCGAGCAAGCTCGGTTCGCGCTTCCTCAGAATGACAAACGAGAAGCTATTCATGAGGCGGCCGCAACCTGGGATGCCGCCCCCCTTGCCTCCAGAAACGCGCGGATGGTTTCTGCCACGCGTTCCTGCTCTGCGAGGGTGAGGTGCGGATACATGGGAAGAGACAACACCTCCGCCGCCAGGCGTTCCGCAACAGGAAAATCGCCGGGCTTGTACCCCAGGTGGCGGAACGCCGCCTGGAGATGGATGGGAAGGGGATAGTGAACCATGGCGCCGATACCGGCTTCGCCCAGATATTCCAGCAGCGTATCGCGCTCCTGAATGCGAATGACGAAGAGGTGGTAGTTGGAGCGCGCATATTCGAGTTCGAAGGGCAGCATTAAAGCCGGGCAGCCGGCAAACAGTTCGCGGTAGCGGGTGGCGGCTGCGCGGCGCTGCCGGTTCCATTCCTGCAAGCGGCGCAGTTTGGCAAAGAGGATGCCCGCCTGAATGGCATCCATGCGCCCGTTGTAGCCCTCGATGACGTGCTCGTATTTGCGCACTTGGCCGTGGTCGCGCAGCATGCGAACCTGGCGCGCGATTTCGTCGTCGTTGGTGGTGACCGCACCCGCCTCGCCACAGGCGCCCAGGTTCTTCCCCGGGTAGAAGCTGAAAGCGGCGGCCCGTCCCACGCTGCCGGCGGGAAGCCAGGCCTTGGCGGTATGGGAAAAGTAAAGCGCTCCATGCGCCTGGCAGGCGTCTTCAATCACCATCAGCCCATGCCGCTGTGCCAGCTCAAGAATTGGGTCCATGTCCGCGGGCTGGCCGTATAAGTGGACAGGCACAATAGCGGCCACGCGCCGGCCGCTGAATTGGCTGACCAGACTGCCGTGGCGCTCCGGAATGCAGCAGGTTTCCAGGTAGGCGCGCAGCAAAGTCACATCGAGGTTACAGGTGCGCGGGTCCACATCCACAAATTCAGGAACGGCGCCGGTTTGGGAAATAGCCTCGGCCGTAGCCACGAAGGAGTTGGGCGCCGTGAGCACGGAGTCGCCGGGGCCGACGCCGGCGGCCAGCAGGGCAAAGCGCAGGGCATCCGTGCCGCTGCTCACCCCGATGCAATGCTGGGTGCCGCAGAATTCGGCGAATGCGGTTTCGAACTGCAGCAGCATGGGGCCGTTGGTGAAGGCGGCGGTGCTCAGCGCCTGCCGGACCACGGCCAGGATGTCATCTTGCAGTTCGCGGTGCGGGGTGACGAGATCGAGAAACGGAATGGGAGATGGCATTGCCATGGTTGCACCTTCCTGGCTCGCTGAGGTGGCGAAGAATCCGGGCCGGGTTGCCGGCCACGATGCTGTTGGCCGGGACATCTTTGGTGACCACGCTGCCGGCGCCCACCAGGGCATTCTCGCCGATGGTCAGGTTGGCCAGAATGGTGGCCCCGGAGCCGATGGATGCGCCGCGCCGCACCAGCGTGGGCTCTACCTTCCAGTCCTGTTCGCTTTGCAGGGTTCCGGCGGCAGTGGTGGCGCGAGGATAAGTGTCGTTGATGAAGACCACGCCGTGGCCGATGAAGACGTTGTCTTCGATGGTCACGCCTTCGCAGATAAAACTGTGGCTGGAAATCTTGCAGCGACAGCCGACGCGGGCGTTTTTCTGAATCTCCACAAAGGCGCCCACTCGGGTCCCATCGCCGATTTCGCAGCCGTACAGGTTGATGAAGTTGGCCAAGCGCACTTCGCGGCCCAGCTTCACGTCGGACGCGATGCAGCAGTATTCGGTCACAGGTAAACCAGTTCCCCGCCCTTGGCCAGGGAACGCGAGGCCGCTTCCAGCAGCTTGACGACACGCAGGCCGGCCTCCCCGTCATTAATGGGCTTTTTCTTATTGGCTACGCAATCGAGGAAGTAATCCAGTTCCGTTTGCAGAGCTTCAACTCCGCGGATGTGGGGTATCCATATGTCGCCGGAGCGGTAACTGAGCAGCAGCTCGTAAACCTCTTCCCGCTGGCGGACGTTGACGCCCTTATCGTAGACCTTGATCTTCTCATCGGCTTCCAGGTCGTTCCACACCAGCATGCGGCGCTCGCCGCCGATGAGCGTGCTGCGAACTTTCACCGGCGAGAGCCAGTTCACGTTGATGTGGGCGATCATCTTTTCCGGAAAGTACACGGTGATAAAAGCTACGTCTTCCAGTTCGCCCACGTGCCGCTGGCCGGTAGCGCTGACCGCCTCCGGGCGGGCGCGCACCAGGTAATCCATGATGGAGAGGTCATGCGGGGCCAGGTCCCACACCACGTTCACGTCGTGCTGAAACATGCCCAGGTTGACCCGCGTGGAATCGTAGTAATAGAGGGCGCCCAGGGTGCCGCTGTAAATGAGCTGGCGGATTTTTCTTACCGCCCCGGTGAACAGGAAGGTGTGGTCCACCATCAGGGTCAAATTGTGCTGTTCGGCCAGTTCGATGAGCTCTTCAGCCTGATGGGAGTTGGAGGTGAGCGGCTTCTCCAGGAAAACGTGCTTGCCGTTCTGCAGGGCGGCCTTGGCCAGCTCGAAGTGGGTCCACACCGGAGTGATGATTGCCACCGCGTCAATCTCGGGAGAGAGGAGGATGTCGGCAGAGTCCTGGGTGAGACGCAGTTCCGGACAGGCCCGCCGAGCACGCAGCACGGCTTCTGCCGCAGAGTCGCAAAGCATGTCCAGCCGCGCGCCCGCCAGACTGCGCAGATTGCGCAAGATGTTGGCACCCCAGTACCCGAAACCTATCAGGCCCATGCGGACGGGAGTGCCAGGGGCGGAAGCGGGTTCCGGCACCGGGGCTTGAATGGCAGGAAGCGCAGCCATATTAATAAGCGCCTTTGCCGGAGAGCATCGCCCCCGGCGTATGGAGCAGGATCTTCAGGTCCAGCCACAGCGACCGTTGCCGGGCGTAGCGCAAGTCCAGGCGCACCATGCCGTCGAAGGTGGTGCTGCTGCGCCCCTCGACTTGCCATAGACCGGTGATGCCGGGTTTGGCCTCCAGAATGCGCCGCTGATGCCAAGGCGCGTAATGCTCGAACTCGTAGCGCAGGGGCGGGCGGGGACCCACCAGCGACATTTCTCCGCGCAGCACGTTCCAAAGTTGAGGCAGCTCATCGAGGCTGGTACGGCGCAGCCAACGTCCGACGGTAGTGACACGAGGATCATCGGTGATTTTGTAAATGCCGCTGCTCCCTCCCACCGGCTGGCCGGCGATGAATTCCGTAACGTACTTCTCGTGCAGCGCGGCTTCGCTGCCCGCGTACATGGTGCGGAATTTCAGAAAAATAAACGGTCCGGCGTACTGGCCCAGCCGCACCTGACGAAACAGGGCCGGGCCGCGGGAAGAACATTTGACGGCCACAGCCGCCAGCATGAACAGAGGCGAAAGCAGCAGCAGGGCCGGCAGGCTGACGCACAGGTCCAGTCCCCGCTTGAGCGCCTGAAACAGCAAATTGGTTTTGCGCTGCAACTCCGGATAAAGGGTGAAATCGGTGGAGTCACCGCTGAGTCTTAGGGGATCGGGGAAGGCATGAACCGTGAGCTCAATCCGGCTCGCCAGAGCCGCGCCCAGCGCGTTCTCCATCAAACCGGAAAACTTGCCGAAGACGGAACGAATCAGCGCCTGGTCGGCGTGCTCCAGGTCAGGAAGAAGGATGCCAAGAACCGTGTCCCGGCAATACCAGCCGAGCACGTCGGTATCGCGCAGCAGATCGGCCATCCCGTGAATGAGGCCGCGAAAAGCCGCGGCGCGGGCGGGCGGTTCGGCGATGCCGGTGCCATCCAAAAGGACCAGCAGCAGGCTGCGCTGGTAACGCTCCGCACGCCGGCGCTCCAGGTAGATGTGGCGGGTGAAATCGGCCTCATCGTCCACTGGCAGGCCCTTGACCGCCTGCGTGGGCAAACGGCCGGGCGCAGCTTTGGCGTGCGGCTTATCCGAAGGCTGGGTTGAAGACGTATCTTTCCGCATGAGAAATCGGGGCAGGCGCCGACGGGTTGTAAGTCAGGTCAACAGTCACGCCGCTTTTCTGTCATCAGCAACTGCAAAATCAGTGGGAGAAACTGGTTCAGAAAAACTTCGGAAATATGCCGGGCAGCCATGGCGGCTGGGAAAATCGTTGAGTACAAGGCCCAGCAGTTTGCCGGGTTCACACCGGTTCAGCGCCTCTTGCAGAGCGCTTTTGAGCGCCCGGTTGCGGCCTACCACCAGCAGTATTCCGTCGCAAAGGCGGGAGAGCACAACGGAATCGGCCACCGGCAGCAGGGGAGCGGAGTCCACCACCACCCAGTCAAAGACCCCGCCGGCTTCGGCCATCACTTGCGCCATGCGCTGGGAAGGCAGCCACTCGATGGCTGACCCAGGACGCTCACCCGCCGGCAACAGGCAAATATCCAGGCCGCTGACACGGTAAACAAAGCCGGGCGCCGGGGCGTGATTGGCGCAACACTCGGCCAACCCCGGAACCGGGCTGAGTCCCAGGGCGCAAGAGCAGGAAGGCCGCCGCAGGTCGGCCTCTAGGAGCAGCACCTTGTTGCGCCCGCGCTGGCAGAGCGCCGCCGCCAAATTGAGCGCCACGAACGTTTTTCCTTCTTCGGGCAGGCTGCTGGTAACCAGGATGGTCTTCAGGGCGCGGGTTTGCCGCAAATCCTGCAGACGCGTCCGCAGCAGGCGAAACTGCTCTTTGATGGGATCCTGGCCGGCGTCCAAGATGTAAATCACCTGGCGCAGGGGGACCTTGGGCGCCAGCCAGGAAAGCGATTCGAAGTCCCATGCGGGCCGGGCGGGGGTATCCGGCCGCGCTGTCGCAGAGTCTGTGCCACGCTCGGCCGCAGGCTGCGGGATGGAATTCACTCGAGTCATATGCGAGCCCGATAACAGATCAGTCGCGATAGCGGGCGATAAATGCCAAAAAAGTGCCGGCGGTGATGAAGGCGAGCAGAGCGGTTGCGCCGGCAATTTCGCCACCAAGCCGCAGGCGCGACGGCCACGGGTCCGGCTCCGAAGCGTGAGGAATGACCGCCAGGATAGAGGCTGGGCACAGGCTCTCTACCTGGGCCTGGGAGTGGATGTGGTCGTCGAGCAATTCACGGGCGTAGCCCGCCAGCCCGCCGGCCACCGCGCCCAGCAGCAGTCCTGCCATGCTGAATTTGAAACGGTCAGGATAGTAGGGCGCCGTGGGCAAGGTGGGCGGGTCCAGAATCCGGAACTGCTCGCCCTGCTGCTGTTTTTCCAGGCTGCCTGCCAGCAGCGACTGGTTGCGCCTGGCCAGCAGCGATTCGTAATAAGCGCGCGACTGGTCGTAATCGCGGGTGAGTTCGGCGAGTTGTTGCTCACGCGCCGGCGTGTTGCGCAGGCGCGATTGCACGGCGCGCAATTCCGCCTTCATGCCGGCGGCCTCGTTCTGGCGGTCGCGAATTTCCTGCTCGTTGGCGCGGAGCTGGCTCTGCAGTTGCAACGTCGTGGGTGTTTCTTCCGCCGCTCCCGGTGGGGCGCCGGTCAATTCTTGTTCCATCTGTGCTTTCAGCTGTTCCGTGCGGGCCATCTGCTGACGCAGGCGGACCAGGTCGGGGTGCGCCTCGGTATAACGCAGGCGCAGCTCGGCGAGCTGCTGGCCCAGACGCGCGAGTTCCGCGTCCAGCGCGGGGGGTGTCCCTGCGGGGGCGCTGGACGTGGAACCGGCGCTTACACGCAGCCGGCGATACTGCGCCAGCAACGAAGAGAGATAAAGCTTCTGCTGGTTGGCCCGCTGCAACTCCTGGGTGGCATTTTGCAGGCGGTTCTCCAGCCCGTCGCGCAGCGAAACATTGGCTTGCGCCTCGCTGGGCAGCTGGCCCTGGTATTGCGCCTTGAACTGCTGCAGCCGCGATTCCTGCTTTTGCAGCCAGGCGCGGGCGTCCTGCAGCTGGCTTTCCAGGAAGCTGGCGGCCTGTTGTGAGTGCTGCGCGCGCGTGCGCACATTTTCCTCGATGAACAGCGAGGTCAGACGCGTGGTCACCTGCTGGGCCAGCGCCGGGCTGCCGGCGGCATAGGAAACGGTAAAAGCGGCGAGTTCGTTGGGCCGGCCGGAAACTGGCAGCGGCTGCACCTTGGTGTCGCGCCGCATCTGGTTGACCAGAGCTTCGGTGGAAGAGCCGGCCGCGCCATAAAGTTTCAGGTCCTGGATGATGCGCTGCAGTCGCGTGCGGCTGAGAATCTGTGGGGTGAGCGTCTGCAGGCGTTCCTGCAGGCCGGAGCCGCCCTCCTGGGGCACCTGCAGTTCGTCAATGATGATAGTGGTTTCGGAGCGATAGCGGGCGGGCAGCATCCAGGCCGCAACCCAGGCTGCCGCCCACACGGCAAACAGCGTGCCCAGCATCCACCAGCGCTGCCGCACGGCGATGTCGCGGTATTGCGCCAGGCCGTACGGCTCCTCCGATTCCTGGACTCTCATGTTTATCTTCCCAGAGGGCGCATGAAGCTGTGCTCGACGGAGAGCGCCACCCGGTTGTGATTTCCCGGCCGGTAAAGGGGCGAACCGCCGGTTTGGTAGAGCCGTTCGTAGGAGAAGCGAAGAGAGGCGTTTCTGCCGAGGTCGCGGCGAAAGCCAGCGCTGCCGCGCAGCATACGGAGGCGCTCGCCGGGTGCAGTTGCCAATGCGGTTTGCTGCGCCAGTTCCGCGCCCAGGTCGGCAGCCCAGCGCCTTGTCAGCTGGCGCCCAACTCGCAGCCAGCCCGCATTCAGCCACACCGGCCCCTGCACGCCGCCGCCATCATTCACGTTGCGGCTGACGGCGGCCTGCAGGCTGTTGTGCACTCCCGACCAGGTATAGATGGCACCCGCGGCGGGGGACCAGGACGCGGAAAACGCGGGGGCGTTCCGAAGGGCGAACGTCTGGCTACGGGTGCGCGCATACTCCGGACCGGCATAGACAACAAGGCTGCTGTTGGCGGTCACGGCAAACTGCTCATAGGAGAGAATCGAGTGCGTCAGGGTTGGCATATCGTAGCCGGAAAAAGTCAGTCTCCGCACTCGATACTCCACCCCGAGGACATGGCGGCGAGAAACCTGCCGCGAAAGGTATGTATTTCCGGTGACAGCACGGTTATTGATCAGCCGCCCGGCCCAGGCATCTGCATAATCGCTGTAATTCTGCAGGGCGTAGCTGCCCGCGAGTCCAACCGTGGTGTGGCGGCTGAGACGGTAGCTCACACCGGCTCCGGAGAAGCTCGCGGTTCTTTTGAGCGGAGGCAGAACCGTCACCTGGTTAGGCGTATCCAGCGGACTGAGCGCGGGCTGCAGCGGCGCCTCCAGCCGGTCGAAGGGATCGGTGGTTAGGGAATAGTCCTGGCGCAGTTTGAACGACCACCGCAGCGTGGGCTGGACCTCAAAGGTTGTGCCGAAAACCTGGTTGAACTGGTTGCTGAGCAGCGAGTGCGCGCCCACGATGACTCCCGGCCGGTAACTGAGGTTCCACTTCAGCCGTCGCCGCGTCTGCTGGAATCCAAGAGTGGCGGCCAGGTACTGCTGCCCCCCGCCTTCGTGCCCAGAAGCGCTGTTGCTGAAGTTATCGTCGTAGACGCTGCTGCTGGACAGAGAGAGGAGGGTGAAGTTTGTCAGATGGCCGGCGGAGGCGAAACGGGCTGCCGGCATTTCTCCGGTGATGGGGTTGGGTACGGCCTGGCCCCAGGCAGTGGCTGCCAGCCAAAGGGCAAACGCCGACAGCCACCAACGGCTTGACCCAGGGTATTTCATGGCACCACCACGGTGTCGCCGGGCCGCAGATGGATGTTCTGCTGCAGATTCCGGCCGCTGATCACCTGCTTGTAATTGAAGGGAATGCGCTGATGCGAGCCGTCGGGATTCAGGCGGAGAACATAAATGCCGCCCGTTTTGGCGAAATCGCGAAACCCGCCCGCCATGGCCAGCGCATCCAGCACGGTAAGCGGCTGCCCCAGCACGAAGGAGCCGGGGTGCTCCACCTCGCCCACCACATTGAAGCGGTGGCTGCGCGCCTCCTGCACCATGATGGTGACGGTGGGATTCACCAGGTAGGCGGCCAAGCGGACGCGAATGCTCTGCTGCAATTCGAGGGGCGTGAGGCCGGCCGCCTGCACGTCGCCGATCAGCGGCAGCGAGACTTTGCCGTCAGGACGGACCGGCACCTGGCGGCTTATTTCGTCCTCTTTCCAAACGTTGACCGCCAGCACGTCGTCCGGCCCGATGACGTAATCGTCGGCGGCCTGGTAAGGCTGGCTGGCTGCCATTCCACCTTGCAGTCTGGCATTGCCCTCCGCTTGTGCCCAGCAGAGCGGCAGGACCCAGCACATCGCGGCTAGTACCGCGACCACCTCGAATCCTGCCGCCCTGCTCCGGGACCCCACTTCTTCCTTTAGCCTCCTGCTCATGTTGTCCGCCAATCCCGGCCGGGCTACGCCGCTTCCACGTCGTAGCCCTCGATCAAAACCGATACGGAGCGCTGAATCAGTTCCACGGAAACCACCACGGCGGAGGCGCCCTTATGCGAACTGAGGATGCCCTCCACCCCATCGAGCACGCCTCCCCTTATGCGAATCCGCTGTCCTGTCTTGAGAAATGGGCAAGGAAAAAACCGGTCTCGTTGCTGCACCACGGCGCGCACCTGTTCGATTTCCTTATCCGGAACCGCAGGGAGTTGGTCCCACTTCCCCACGAAATTGAGCACACCGGGGCTTTTCAGGACAGTCAGGCGTATGGCAGGGTCGGGAAGGATGCGCACGAAGAGATAGCAGGGAAACAGAGGCAGGGTGACTTCCTTGCGCCGGTCGCTCCAGCGATGCACCTCGTGGATAATGGGAAGAAATGTCTCAATTCCGGCTTGCTGCAAGCCGAGGTCAATGCGCTTCTCGTGTCGTGCCCGGGTGTGGATGGCATACCAATGCGGGCCAGCAGGGTTTGCCTGGGCGCCGGGGTCCGTACTTTCAGTGAGAGCATTCATGGCTCTGCCGTCTGAGCCCCATTTCGGAGCTGCCACGACCCTGGTTGCTAAGGTGTAACGGAACCCGAAAAATAGCCCTATCGGCCTCTAGGAGCAGGGAAAGGAACTTTCTCTTCAGGAAAGGAAGAGGCCTCTGAATCCTCAAAATGGCCAAAGACGGTGGCAATGCCCAGCCCCGTCGCCTGCCCCACCGACTCCACCCGAACCACGCTGCCCGTGGAACAGAGCCGCATGGCGGAGCCTTGGGGATTAAACGGCGGCAGGAGCACCATCACCTCCAGGGGATGGGCCAAAGGAGGCACGGCACAAAAAGCAATCACAAAGACGCCTTCAGTGCTGATGTCGCGGCAAAATCCTGCGCCTTCGCAGGCGGTCTGCCGGTCATCCATCCAGCGAAAAAGAACCGGAATTTCCAGGACAAACCTGCGAGCGTTTCGTCTCTCCACAACTGCTTTTGCGATTTGCCTTTGCACTAGCTGCCGGCCTTCTGCAACTGAAAAAGTTATGGATTCAGACACGCCCGCAGCATAAGCTGGCGAGAAAAACGCAACAAGAAACTGAAAGTCACACTGCCGATGGGTGCGGAAACGAAGGATGGGCTGTTACTTGCGCGTGCCTCGGACGCCTAGGGATAACTCCGGAACGATTAGGCCGCTCGGCCCAAGGCCTATCGTCTCACTCCCATGGCAGAGCAGCCGTACGCGAAGGAGGCGCAGGCCGCGAATCCGGCGCCTAGCGGGCTGTTCCAAAGAACGAAATCAGTAGCCGCACCGGCGCTCATCGCGGGTGCCATTTTGGAACGCAGGCTCAACTATTGTGACCGCAATCACATACCGGCAAGGGAGGACCTTGGCGATAATACAAGTATGGCCGGCGATTTCTCCCAGGATCGCTCGAGTATTCGCGTGCTGATTGGCGACAGCAGCTACATGGCAAGCCAACTCTTGGCTGAAGCTCTGCGTCGCGAACGCCGCTTCAGCGTCATCGGATGCGCGGCCACCTGGGGCGAGGTGGCGTCCTCCCTGCCGGCCGCGCCGCAAGTAATCGTGCTGGCCGCCAATTTTGAAAAGCCGGGTGGCGGGCTGGATATTCCCACCCGGATCGGGGGCCGGACGTGCCCAGCGGTTGTGATCCTGCTCGATAGCGGGGGCGATTCCGGGCTCATTGTGCAGGCGTTTCGCGCCGGCGCCCGGGGCGTGTTCAGCCGGTCTCAGTCCCTGACGGAGATGTGCAAGTGCATTGAATGCGTGGCTGGAGGACAGATCTGGGCCAGCGGAGAACAGATTAATCACGTTCTGGAAAACCTGAGGCACTCTGTGGTTCCCCATTTCTCCAACGGCGCGGGCATGAACCTGCTCTCCGTGCGCGAGCAGGAAGTGGTGCGCTATTTGTGCGATGGGCTCAGCAACCGCGATATCGCCCGTACCCTTGGGCTGAGCGAGCACACGGTAAAGAATCATCTGCTCCGCATTTACGCCAAGCTGGGAGTGGACAGCCGCGTAGAAGTCATGTTCTCACTGCTTGGTC
>DASSQB010000214.1:0-2931 GCA_035702725.1 Terriglobales bacterium
CGAGCATTGTGCGCCGGGGGAACGAATATGTGCTGCACGGGCGCAAGTGGTGGGCGTCCGGCGGCACCGACCCGCGCTGCAAGATTGCTATTTTCATGGGCAAAACGGATCCGTCAGCGCCAGTGCATAAGCAGCAGTCCATGGTCCTGGTGCCAATGGACTCGCCTGGGGTGAAGGTGGAGCGGGCCTTGACCGTGTTCGGCTACGACCATGCGCCGCACGGGCATGCGGAAATCACCTTCAGCGATGTGCACATACCGGTTTCGAACATGCTGCTGGGGGAAGGACGGGGATTTGAAATTGCGCAGGGAAGATTAGGGCCGGGAAGGATTCACCATTGCATGCGCTGCATCGGGCTGGCGGAACGAGCGCTGGAGACGATGTGCAAGCGAGTGCAGGAGCGCGTGGCGTTTGGCAAACCGCTGGCGGAGCAGGGAACTATCCGCGCCGATATTGCGCGCTCGCGCATGGAAATTGAGCAGGCGCGGCTGCTAACCTTCAAAGCCGCCTACATGATGGATACGGTGGGCAACAAGGAAGCGCGCGCGGAGATTGCCATGATTAAGGTGGTCGCGCCCAATGTGGCGCTGAATGTGCTTGACCGGGCGATTCAGGCGCATGGCGGCGCCGGGGTCTCGCAGGACACCTTTTTGGCAGGCGCATGGGCGCACGCTCGCACCCTGCGCCTGGCCGACGGCCCCGACGAGGTACACACGGAAGCGGTTGCCAAGCTGGAACTGCGGAAATGGGGAAGACCGCAGTCCCGGTCGGCGCGCAACTAATAATGGCTGGTACAATCGGGCGCTTGCATCAGCGCAAACTTACCCTCCAGGAAACCCGCAATCTGCTGCGCAGAGTGCCGTTCAATACCTTGCTGGGCATGCGAGTTGAGAAAGTGCAGGGCGACGGCATCACCATTGCCTGTGCGTTGCGAAACGATTTGCGCAACAGCGCCGGTGTGGCACATGGGGGAGTGGCCGCGGCCCTGGCGGATGCGGCGGTGGGAATCGCCATCCAGCGGCATTTTGGCGGGCGACGGCGGATTACGACCGTGGAGATGAAAATTAACTATTTCCAGCCCGTGAATGAGGGCGATATTGTCGCCCGCTCACGCCTGCTGCGAATTGGTTCTACGTTGTGCGTGGGCAGCGTGGAGCTAACAGACGAGAAGGCTCGGCTGATCGGCACGGCCATTGTTACGTACATCTTCCTGGGTGCGCGCGGCAATGCGGTGACGCCGGAAGACGGTCCTAGGGGCCGTGAGTCGCGAAAACGGCGCTAGGAGCGACATGGCCAATTCCTTCGCAGTGCCGACTCCACAAGGGCTGAGGGAATTCATCGGCTGCGAGGTTGCGGTCAGCGACTGGCTCGAGGTCACGCAGAAGCGCATTCAGCAGTTCGCGGAGGCCACCGGCGACCGGCAGTGGATTCACACCGATGAGGAACGGGCGCGCAGGGAATCTCCCTACGGAACTACCATAGCTCACGGTTTTCTCACCTTATCGTTGATCAGCCAAATGACGGAGCAGGCAGTCCGGGTGCAGGGCGTGCGCCTCGCTGTTAATTATGGCTTGAATCGCGTGCGCTTTCCCGCGCCGCTGCGGGCAGGCTCGAAAATCCGCGCACGTTTCAATCTGCTGTCATTAAAGGATATTGCCGGCGGAGTGGAAGCAGTGTACGGCGTGACCGTGGAGATTGAAGGCGAGCAGAAGCCGTGCTGCGTGGCCGAGTGGATGGTGCGGTATTACGCTTAAGTCAACGGTGGGTGCGCAAGCCGGGCGTGAGCAGGTGAGGGATGGCGTTAAAGGCGAAGAGGCGCAACTGTTCTTCGAGCAAACGCAAGATGGTATACGAAGTGTTGTACAAGACGGCGGCCAGACGCATGACCCGCTGGTCGCAAAAATCGAGCGACAGGCCCGCCCAGATGGCCACCGGAACCGCCGAAGTGAAGATGATGATGTTGTCCTGATCCGCCGCTGATTGCAGCTTGTGGCGGCAGCCGGCGATGCGGCGCACGAATTGATCCCAGCTTTCGCCGGGGAACGGAAAGCGGCCGGCGATCCAGGCGTCCACTAGCTGGGTGTCGCAGGGCAGCCATTCGCGGTGAACGGGCGCATCCGTCGAGGCGGCATTTTGGCGCACCTGCTCGCACAGGGCGGCATACTCGCGGCGGAAGTCGGGATCTGCGGCCGAGAGCAGCGGCGCAAGCTCCCGATAAACGCCGCTGAGGTCAAACTCGTTCCATTCTTCGTCTATGATAATGGCGGGAAAATGGCCGCCAGCCTGCGCGTAGCTGCGGCTGAGTTCCTCTGCCGTCTGCTGCTGGCGTAGCATGGCGCCGGTGTAGGCCGTAGAGAAGCGGATGTTTTGCGCGGCCAGGTATTCGCCCAAAACGCGCGACTGCTGTCGCCCGCGTTCCGAAAGAGAATCGTAGTCGTCGCGGGTGCCGGCCTGTCCGTGGCGGACCAGATAGATGCGGCTCAACTCGACTTCTCCGCCAGGGAAGCTGCCAATTCGGCCAGGCCGCGCACGCGGTCGCCAAAATCACGGAAGCGCTGGTCCTGGGTCTGGCCGCGCTGGAAACGGTAGTAGATCTGCTGCAGAATCACCGCCAGCTTGAAGATACCCAGTATTTCGTACCACGCGAGGTGGGCGAGGTCGCGGCCGCTCAATCCTGAGTAGCGAGCCACAAATTCGTTGCGCGTGTACCAGCCCGGCTGGGCGGTCAGGGCAGGCAGAGCGCGCGCCCGCAGCGAAGGGGCGCTGGCCCAGCACCAATAGCAGCGCGTCAAGCCGAGGTCGGCGAGCGGATCGCCCACCGTTGCCATTTCCCAATCCAGAACGGCTTTCACCGCATCGGCGGAGCCGCTCCGCAGCATAAGATTGTCCAGCTTAAAATCTTTGTGCACGATTGTTGGAGCAGGCGAGGCC
>DASSQB010000215.1:0-15302 GCA_035702725.1 Terriglobales bacterium
GGTACGCTCTGCCTCGCCAAAATTCACGGCACGCAGGGCGTTGCGCGTCAGAATCCGGGCCGCGTCTTTTTCGGCGTGGTGAACCGAATCCTCCAAATCGAGGATGACGGCGTCGGGCGCGTGCAGCCCGGCGTTGATGAAATATTTGGGCTCGCTTCCCGGCAGGTACAGGCGGGAACGGCGCAGGCGATCGCGCGCAACGGGCGGTGGCAGGGGAACCTGCTCGGGGAGCGCGCGGCGGCCCTGGCCCAGCCCGGCACGGCGAACCACCGCTTCAATGCGAGCGGCAATCACGAAGGGCAGCGCGCCTTCGTCGTGAATGGTAAGGTGAGCGTCGCGCACGCCTAAGTCGGCCAGCACCTGGCGCGACTGGCGGAGGATATTCTCTCCATAGTAAGCCGCAACTCGCGACTCAAGCGCAATCTCGATCCCGCCTTCGCCGCGCACTTCCAAAGCAACATGCAGGTCGGAGCGCACCTCCTTGCCCCAGTGCCCGGCTTCAGCGCTGCGGGCAATTTCCGCTTTGGCTGGCCCGCTCATATCTGCTCCCGCATGGGCGTGGTATCCAAAACGGCCAGCGCCTCCTGCGTATATTCCTCAAGGTCGGGGCTGAGCCACTCCTCGTCCAGGCGTACGGTGTGGAAGCGCACATCGCAGTGGTCGCCGTCGAAATTAACAATGACGTGAAAGTGCTTGCCCGACTTCTCTTTGACCAGGCGATCACGCAGCGACTGGGCAACCGCCATGCCATAGCCCAGCATGGGAAGCGGCAGGAAGCCGCCGTTCTCCGAATAGTCCTCCACATGAATATGGTTTACATAACATTCGCAGGCGGTGCGGTTCTGAAAATCAGCCAGTTTCACGGTGGGAACACGGGCCCGGAGCTGAGCAAGAAACACACAGCCTTCCTCTTCGAGAAAGGGCGAGGCCAGCAACTGCTGCAGCTTCTGGCTCAGCGTTTTGGGATCGTCAAGGTTATCCTGACGAACCTGCTGGTAAAGAGCTTCCATCCGCTGATTGGTTTTCATCTAGAACAGTTTCAAAGTTTCACGTTTCAAGGTCAAAAACCATCTGCCAATAGCTAATCAGCTGCCCCTGCCGTCTCGCGGGCGCGCTCCAGCTTGGCCAGAATCGCGTCCGTCATCTGCGTGGTCGAAGCCGCGCCGTGCGAAATGGCTCTGGGTCCGCCGGGAATGCGCATCATATCGTAAGTGCGCACCTTGCCTTCGCGCACCACGTCTGCAATCGCCGCTCGTACCCGCGAGGCCTTCTCCCGCTCGCCGAGGTGGTCGAGCATCATAGCCGCGGAAAGAATCATGGCCACGGGATTGACTATGGGCGGATTCAACTCCGCATACTTCGGCGCCGAGCCATGCGTGGGCTCGAACACCGCCACCTCCCTGCCGATGTTACCGGAGGCGGCGAAGCCCAGCCCGCCTACCAGTCCGGCAAACGCGTCGGAGATCACGTCGCCGAACAGATTGCTGGCGATGATGCAGCCATAGTCTTCGGGATTCTTGGTCAACCACATGGTTTGCGCGTCAATATTAGTGGACCATAGCGGAATGCCGGGGTAATCCTGCGCCACCTGCTTGGCCACCTCCTCCATCATGCCGCTGGTTTCTCGCAGCACGTTGGGCTTTTCGCAGATGGTTACATTTTTGTAGCCGAACTTCCTGGCATAGTCGAAGGCGGCGCGGCAAATACGCTCGGCTGCCGGGCGGGTGATGAGGCGCAAGGAAACCGCCAGGTCCTCGCCTTTCACGTTCTGGAACGGCTTGAACTTGGGATGGGTAGCGAAAGCCGCTCGCACCTGCTCCGGCGGGTTGGTCCATTCGACGCCGGCGTAGAGGCCCTCTGTGTTCTGCCGAAAGACGACGACATTGACTTGCGGCTCCTCGTAGCCACCGCCCGGCTTTTTGCGCACAAAGTTCAACGGGTTGCCGGGAAAGCCGATGCAAGGCCGCAGGCATATATCCAAACCGAAGCGCTGGCGCATGGTCACGATCGGGCTGTAATAGGTGTAACCCTTGCCGCGCAGCGCGGGCTTGAGTTCGTCGTCTGCCTCTTTCTTAGGCTTGGAAGTGATGGCGCCAAAGAGACCAAGCTTGTGTTTGGCCAGCAGGTCCACGGTGCGCTCAGGCAGGGCATTGCCTTCGTTGATCCAGCACTCCCAGCCGATATCGGCGTGAATGTATTCCGCCTCAAAGCCGACTGCGTTGAGTACGCGAATCGCTTCCGGCAACACCTGGTTGCCGATGCCGTCGCCGGGCATGGTTACTATAGTGGGTTTGGACATGAATTCTCCGATTGGTAATTGAGCAATTTGCAATTTGTAAATTAGCCGTCAGCATTCAGCCCCTCAACCGACGCGTGAGCTGAAAGTCAAACACCGGCTCTTCCATTACCAATTACAAATTACTAAATTACAAATTCCGTTCACCCTAGCCGATCGGCAATCGTCAATGGCCCAATCGTCAATTCTTCAGTCCCAGCTTCCTAGCCACCAGATTCTCGACACCTTTCGCTACCACCAACGATTGTGGCACGCTGCCCAGGGGCGGGAAGTGGAACTTGTCACCACGGTATGTGATAACGCCGGAAGTGAAGTCCACCTCTAGCTCCTCGCCCGGCATGATGGTTTTGTCCCCGGCTTTGAGCTGGGACGTAAATTGCTCGCGTAGTCGTAGTACCAACTGCGGCGATTCAATGCACAGGAATCCGTTGTTAAAGGCGTTGCGCAGGTAGGTTTGCGAAAAACTGGCCGCGACGACCATGGGGATACCCCTGGCCTGTAGCGAAGTGACCGCCTGCTCGCGGCTGGAGCCGGTGCCGAAGTTATAGCCGCCCACAAAGATATCGCCGGCCCGGGCTTGCCCCGCCAACTGCGGGTCATAGTTCTCCATGATGACTTTGGCCATCATCTCCGGCGTCATGTCGTCGCGGTAGGTATAGTCCTTGCCGTAGATCTGGTCGGTGTTGATGTTATCGGCGGCCAGGAAAATCAGCCGCCCACGCAGGCGTTCCGGGAAGCCGGAAAGAATCTCAACCTGCTCAGACCCCCCAGTCGCTGTGACAAGTTCCTTGTACTGGCGTGTGATTGTGTGAGATTGCATGCTTGTGTGGGACCGGGGCTCTGCCCCGGTCAGACGGGGCGAAGCCCCGTCCCCACGCACTCCTTCCACACTGCTGATGTAACCCGCGACAGCGGAAGCCGCCACCACCTCCGGGCTGGCCAGGTAACAGCGGGCGTCGCGCGAGCCCATGCGGCCCTTGAAATTGCGATTGGTGGCGGAAATGCCCACCTCCCCAGGCTCCAGCAGCCCAACTCCCAGTCCAATGCACGGCCCGCAGCCGGCGGGCAAAGGAATAGCTCCGGCATTCAGCAGCGCCTGCCATGCGCCGCTGCGTTCGGCCTCCTCTTGTACCCAGCGGCTGGCGGCACCGAGATAAAACGTTACGCCCGCAGCGACCTTCTTGCCTTTTACAACCCGGGCAGCAGCTTCCAGGTCCTCCAGGCGTGAGTTCACGCAGGAGAGCAGATATGCCTTCTGAATCCCCACCTTCTTCTGTTCTATTTCCGCAAGCGCCGTCATCACCTGGACCGTGTCCGGACCGGAAACATGGGGCGTGACCTCGTCGAGGTTCAAGGTGATGCGGGCGGCATAAGAGGCGCCGGGATCAGCCTGTGGCGGATTGTTGCGCCAGCGCTCAAGGTCTTGCGCGGTAAAGCGCTCAATTCCCTGGCTGGCAAGGTCGTCGTGCACCCGCTGCAGGTAGGCCAGCGTGACCTGGTCGCAGGGAAACCAACCCACCAGCGGCCCCCACTCCGTGCTCATATTGGAGATGGTGAAGCGCGCGTCCATAGAAAGGCTGGCCACGCCTGGGCCGGCAAACTCCACCGCCGCGTTGAGCGCCTCGTCGTGGTTGTAGAGCCCGCAGAGCGCGATAATCACGTCCTTGCCGGTGGCGCCGGCGGGCAGACGGCCTTCCAGCACCACCTGCACGCTGCGCGGAATCTGCCACCAGAACTCGCCTGTCGCCCAGACCGCCGCCGCATCGGTGCGCACCACCGGCGTGCCCACCGCCGCCAGCGCGCCGTACATATTGGAGTGCGAATCGGAGGCGACCACAAACGACCCCGGCACAACATATCCCTTCTCCACCATGATCTGGTGGCCGATGCCGGAGCCTGCCGGGTAAAAGTCCACGCCGTACTGCTTGGCGAACGCTTCGATGGCGCGGTACTTTTTCTGATTGTCTTCGCTCTGGTTCTGGATGTCGTGGTCGAGGGCAAGAACAGGCTGGCGCGTGCTGTGGAGTTTTTTGGCGCCAATACCCTGGAATTTCTTCATGACCGCCGAGGTGTTGTCGTGGGTCATGATGTGGTGCGGGCGAATGGAAACGAAGTCGCCCGCCCGCAACGGACGCTCGGGGCCCTCCGCCAGGTGGGCTTGCGCGATTTTTTCAACTACAGTCTGCGCCATAACTGACTCTCGCGTTCGCAATAAAATTCTTCATCTGTCATCCTGAGCGGAAACTGGCCGATCCCGCTTTGCGGGAGAGGTCAGTGGAGTCGAAGGACCTTGCGCTTTCCTGGAACCGGATTGAGGCATAGTGGTCCTTCGGCTCGGACGGGCATTTGTAAGGCGCGTCCTCGCTCAGGATGACATGCCGTGGAGAGTTCTGCTGTGATAAGCGACACATCAGCTGCGCCGCCCTCCAACGGCTGGTTTCCTGCCCTCCCCTTTCGTTGCTGCTGGCCGCACATCCGCTTTCAGCATCCGCATCAACTCGCTCACTGACCGCAGCTTCTCCAGCTTCCACACCGCATCTTTCACCTTCTGCTGCGCCCGCTTCGACAGCACGCCCGCGGCCAAGGCCGCAAACTTCTCTTCGATCTCGCGATCGGAGAGCGAGTTGCGCGGGTCGCCCTTGGGAAAGTCAAGCTGTTTGCTGAATTCTTTGCCCCCGGTCGTGCGAATGCTCACAATCACGCGCTGCAGTGCGGGGAATACTTTCTCAATTTCCGGGTCGCCCACTACCTCCACTTTGTGCAACTGCTCGCGAATCGCCGGATCCATGATCTTTTCCGGAGTGAACTGCAGGGGCGTCACCTGCCGGTCCACCAGCGCGGCGGCAATCACATAGGGCAGCGAGTGGTCGGCAGTTTCTTTGCTGCGCGGATCATATTTGCTGGGATCGGAAAGAATGTCGGCCGCCCGCGCCAGCGAGCGAATGCGAATCTTTTCCACGCCGTCCGGCTTGAGGTCGTACTCGCGTACCAGGTCAAGTACGGCGGAAATCGGCGTGTGGGTGAGCGCTTCCGTGGGAAAGGCCTTCATGCCACACTGCGTGATGCGCCAGGAATCGCCCAAACCTGCAGTAAGCACACCCAGCTTCCACTCCGGGCCGAAGCAGTGCGCCAGACCTTCCTTGCCGTCAACCACGTGCTCAGGGCCGGTGTAACCCTTCTCTGCCAGCAGCGCCGCCAGCACGCCGCTCTGCGTGGCCATGGGGTCCACCGTGTTCTTCATCATGGTGAGTTTGCCGGCGGTAACCGCACCCAGGGTGGCGTGGCGGCTGGCGGAAATGCCGATAGCGTGCTGAATCTGCTCCCAATCAAGGTGCGCGGCGCGCCCAGCCACCATGGGCGAAACGAAGGCGGTCAGCGTGGCGTGGTGCCAGCCGCGCTCGCGAATGCCGGGCACGGCAGCCTCGCAAAAGCGGCACTCGAATTCATGCCCCAGCACCAGGCCGATGATCAGCTCCCGGCCATCACTTTTGGCGCGCTCGCAGCAGGCCAGCGCCGCAGGAAAAATGTCGGACGGATGCGACGGGTCCTGCTTCCAGTAGATGTCGTTGTAATCCATGCACCGGATCATCAGCGCATTGGCCAACGAAGCGGAGACCACATCCACCTTCTTGCCGGTGCCAACGACGGTGGCAGGACCGGGGCCGGCGGTTTCGGCAAGCACCTGGAGTGCGATCTTGACGTCGTGCTGCTGGTACCCGCCCAGCGCGCAGCCCAGGGAATCCAGCAGAAAGCGCTTGGCCTGGTAGACGGCATCTCCGGAGAGTTGGGCGAACTTCAGTTGCGCGGCCCAGCGCGACATTTCGGCGGTGACGGTGGGCTTGGCGGTTTGAGCAGTAGCCATAAAAACAGTTCCCGGTTCTCAGTTCTCAGTTTTTCGGTTCCAAGTCCTCAGTTCATCCCTGTCATCCTGAGCGCCAGTCGAGGACCTGGCGTTTATGCCGCTTTCTGTGGCGTCCCTCCGGGACTCAAGGCAATCGCGGCGCTGCTTTCCCAGGACTTCCGTCCTGGGCTTTTCTATCCCGCGCCTCCGGCGCTAATGTGAGCTGTCCAGCTACCAGCTACGAACTACCAGCTACTTCTTTAAATTCTTGAACGGCAAATAGGCCATGAAATCGGCGTGATGCACGATGTAAGCCTCGGTGCTGCGTTTGACCAGGTCGCCCTCGGCGGCGTGAGCGGCAATGATGTGGCAAACGCGGTCGGGAACGCCGCATTCCATGGCCAGCGCCACGCCGGTAAAAGGATGGCGCAGAAATTCACCGCGCTCGCTCTGCCGCGTCACCGGCTTGCCGGCTGGCCCTTCCACATTTTCATACTCCAGCAACTTGCCCACGTCCGCCAGAATGGCGCCGGCAATGACGGTGTCCATGTCAATGGGGAGCGCGCGGCCCATGAAATCCTTCATGGATTCAGCCGCGCGCCGCGCAATGTGCACCACACAGCGCTTGTGTTCCATGAAGCTGACTGGGCAATTTGGGATCAGCAGGGTAAAGGGAATGCGTTCCAGGTCATTGGGCGCAAGCGGGCTCAATTCGAACGCCCGCACCCAGGTTTGCGTGACCTGGTCGCGCAGCTTGGCATCCTGAATCCAGTCAAGTTCCGGCCACAGCCGCCGGACCGCGTCCCGCATGCCTCTTCCTCCTCGCTGGCCAAACCACTTAGCTTACCTTGCCTCCGCAAAGGTAGTCGAGTCAGCAGAGCCGGCGCGCAGCACAGGATGGGCATCATGGCCATAGACCACACGAATCTAACTTGCATAGGAGAAGAGGCCATGGTTCGCTATGAATGCGATTTCTGTCACCGGTTGAACCCGGCGCCACCGCAAGATCGCCTGAATGGACCCATATAATGACCCGGTACGAGGCCGCCTGAAGTCCTCAGTCTCGCAGGGGCCTCTACAGATAGTCAGTCCCCGCAACCTCACGCAACCGGGCTGCTGCCGTCTCAGGCGTGATGTCGCGCTGGGGCATGGCCAGCAACTCATATCCCACCATGAATTTGCGCACCGTGGCCGAACGCAGCAGCGGCGGATAAAAGTGCGCGTGCAGGTGCCACTCCTCGTGCGGCGCGCCGTCGGTTGGCCGCTGGTGGAAGCCCATCGAATAGGGAAAAGGAGTGTTGAACAGCCGGTCGTAGGCTTGAGTGACCTGATGCAGCATATCGGCAAGAGCGCCGCGCTCTGGGGGCGTTAGCTGATCCAAACCGGTCAGGTGCCGTCTGGGCGCCACCATGATTTCGAACGGCCACACCGCCCAGAAGGGCACCAGGGCGACGACTGCCTTAGTCTCCAGCAACACGCGGTCCTTTTGCCCGCACTCCAGTTGCAGGTAGTCGCAAAGCAGGCAGGAACGGTGAGCACCCAGATACGCCTGCTGCAGTTGTTGTTCCTTTGCAGGAACATTCGGCATGCTTGAGTTGGCCCAAACCTGGCAGTGGGGGTGGGGGTTACTAGCGCCCATCGTCGCGCCGCGATTCTCGAAAATCTGCACATAGTTGATGGCGGGCAACTCGCCCAGTTCGGCGTACTGCTCTGCCCACAGGTCCACAACCTTTCGGACGGAGGCGGAGTCGAGTGTCGCCAGCCTGAGGTCGTGCCGCGGCGAGTAACAGAGCACGCGGCAGATGCCAGGCTCTCCACGGGCGACCATCAGATCCCGCTGCTCGTGGTCGAGCACGGCCTCAGATGTTTCTGGCAGCAGCGCGGGAAAGTCATTTTCAAAAACAAAGGTTGATTCGTATTGCGGATTACGCGCCCCATTGGCGCGTGTATTGCCCGGACACATGTAGCAGCCGGAATCGTAGGCCGAGACCTCGGCGGGCGCAACCGGTTCCACCTGCCCCTGCCAGGGGCGCTGCGTGCGGTGCGGCGAAACCAGCACCCACTCGCCGGTGAGCGGATTGAAGCGCCGGTGCGGGTCGCGGGCTAGATCAATTGCCATATCTCATCATGTGGCCCGGGCGCCTTCGCCCGCAAAATCATCAACAGCCACGGATCACACGGATCAAACACGATTTTTCAGTCCTTTGACTCTGATCCGCGCTAATTCGCGTAAATCCGTACCAGATTTGAAGTTTCCTCCACACAGCTGTTCGCGGACCTTAGCTTTCCTGGTCTTCATTCGTCAATCTTCAATCATCAATCGTCAATTCTGGTCATTGGCCATAGCCATTCGGATGTTGCCTCCGCCACTCCCAGGCGCTGGCCACAATCTGCTCCAGTTCGGGATAGCGCGGCTGCCACCCCAGTTCGCGGCGAATTTTCTCCGAACTGGCCACCAGCACCGCCGGGTCGCCGGGACGGCGCGGGGCCTCTTCTGCCGGAATGGCATGCCCGGTCACCCTGCGCGCCGCCTCCACCACCTGGCGGACACTGAAACCGCGGCCATTGCCCAGGTTATAGATTAGCTGGTCGCGGGTGGCGAGTGCGTCCAGCGCCAGCACGTGGGCGGAGGCCAGGTCGAGCACATGAATGTAGTCGCGAATGCAGGTGCCATCAGTGGTCGGATAGTCCGTCCCATTAATGGCGATGCTCGGGCGCTTACCCTGTGCTACCTGCAGCACCAGCGGGATCAGGTGCGACTCGGGGCGGTGATCCTCGCCTAATTCGCCAGCGCCACCGGCGGCGTTGAAGTAGCGCAGGCTGGCATAACACAGCCCGTGAATGCGGTGGAACCAGGCCAGCATGCGTTCCACCAGCAGCTTGGATTCGCCATAGGCGTTGGTGGGAACGAGCGGGGCGTCTTCGTCGATAGGCGTGCGTTCCGGATTGCCATAAAGCGCCGCGGTCGAGGAAAACACCAGCCGCCCGCAGCCGTGCTGCAGCATGCATTCCAGTAAGGTAAGCGAGCTGGCAGTGTTGTTGCGGAAGTAACGCTCAGGGGCGCGCATGGATTCGCCCGCCTCGATGAGCGCAGCGAAGTGCATCACCACTTCTGGACGATGCAGCTGAAATGCGCGGTCAAGGGTCTCCCGCTCCCCCACTTCCCCGATTACGATCTCCGCGCCCTCGGGCACGGCCCGCCGATGACCGTGGCTCACGTTGTCATAGACAACCACCTCGTGGCCGGCTCGCACCAGTTCAGCGGAAACAATGCTGCCGATATAGCCAGCGCCTCCGGTGACCAGAATCTTCATGCGGGTGACAGTGTAATGGCTGGCCGTCCCAGTACCTAGTACCCAGCGCTCAGAGTTGAGAGCTGAAAGCTGATGGCTGATATCAGAGGGCTAAGCTCAAAAGCTAAATGCCCGAACGCAACAGCCGCGCCTGAACCAAGCTACTAACAATCTAAGGCTAATCCTCGATTGCATCAGGTGTGCTGCGGGCTAAGCTGAAGTGTGCCCACCCAAAACTCTGGCCGCGTTTTTCTGGGGACAGCCGCCCTCGTCCTTTTGCTGGCGGTTTCCAGTTTGATTGCCGCTCCGCCGGTGGACTCCAGCAAGGCCACGGTAAGGCCGGCACTGAAAACGCGCGCCACAGAGCCGACCTATCAGATCAAAGTAGGGCTGGACGGCGAGGTTTATCCGGTCTTCGCCAATTATGCCTCGCTGCAACAGCCTGACGACCGCAGCTGGGGCACGGTTGATATCACTATCGCTAACTCCACTGCCGACCGCCTGGAAAACCGTGTTGCCGTCCAAGTCCTGGGTTGGAGTGATGAGGAGATCCAGAGGGTGGATGTGGATGCGGGCGCGGTACGCACATTTTTCTTTGCCCCGACCTTCTACTCGCGCCTCTATAACAACCGGGAGATTACCGCCGCCACTGCCATGGTGAAGGTGCGCGATGCTCACGGCCAACTGCTGTTCACGCGCACGGTTCCGGTGCGCCTTCGCTCGGCCGACGATATCTTCTGGGGTCCGAAGTTCGAATATGCACCCTTTATCGCCTCCTGGGTGACGCCCCATGATCCGCTGGTGGAGAAGGTCCTGAGTCGGGCCAAGGAATTCGCCCCTGGCCGCCGCCTGCCGGGGTACGAGGAAGGAAGAAACGCAGCCCAGCAGGAGCTCTCCTCCCTCGTTCAGGCTCGAGCCATTTACCGCGCCCTGCAAGTCAGCGGTGTTTCCTATGTCAAGAGTTCGATGACCTTTGGCCGCAATGCCGACATCAGCGAACGGGTGCGCATGCCGCGCGAGTCGCTGCGCCAGATTTCCGCTAACTGCATTGACGGCGCGGTGATGTACGCCTCTCTTTTCGAAAATCTGGGCATGCAACCGGAAATCGTGCTGGTTCCGCATCATGCCTACGTTGGCGTGCGGGTGGCGCCAGAATCAGACAAATATCTCTATATTGAAACAGCGCTGACGGGTCGGGCCAGCTTCTACGAAGCGGTGCGGGCGGCAGCGCTGGGCATGAAGCGCTATCGGGCAGCCCAGGAGGTGCGCATTCCGATCGCCGAGGCGCGCGAAGTCGGCATCTATCCCATGCCGCTCGCTCTCCAGACGGCATTGGGCAACACCCAGGCCGGCCTGTCTCCGGCACATTGAGAACCGTCCAAGTTCGCGCCGGGAACCCACACCTCCTCCGGCCCGAAACAGCGACTTTAGACTATTGACTTCTCCTGTAGTCGGGCTAAAATACCGACCAATTTCCGGCGAAGGCGCCCTGGACCCCTCCAGGGTTGTCCGGAAGTTATGAGCACGGTTCAACGACGTCCACCAGCCCCCGATCCGAGAATCAGCATGAATCACCAGTGTCGGCATCCACGGGTGCAGATTGTCGCCCGCGAAGAGGACTCGGAATTTGTCGAGTGCCTCGAGTGCGGCGACATCTTTGAGGCCAGTGAATTCAAGGACATGGCCATCGAAGAGCGTAACCCCGCTAACGAAGCCTGAGCGCCCTCACTGTCGCTGATCCTGCTGTGGCTACGACGCAGGATAGGTCCGTTTGGCCATCTCCGGTACCCCACCTTAGTAACCGACGTAACCTTCCCAGGCCTGTTTTGAATTGTTGTCCCAGGGTCAGTTTGCTAACGTTCTGCCATGGCTGCAAGCCTGCCAAATGGCCGGGTAGCCCTGGTGGTGGATGACTCCATGCTCATCCGGCATACCGTGTGCCGCTTCCTGGAGGAGCGCGGCTTCGCCGTGGAATCGGCTACTAACCCCGTGGAAGCATTGGAGATACTGACCCGGGTTGAGCCGCAGGTGATCATCACCGACATGCAGATGCCGCGCATGTCAGGCAGCGAGTTTATCAGCGCATTGAAATCGGATGTCCGCACTGCCTCCATCCCCATTGTGATTCTGGCCGGGCGGCAGAGCGGCTTCGAGAACACAGAAAACCGCGCCAACTTCGCCATTTTTAAGGACATAGACATCGAGTCACAGCTCCAGCTTGCGCTAAGTGCAGCGCTGGGGTCGGAAGTAGCCAGCTAACTGCCTAACTTCCCAGCTGATTAGCTTTATCCGAGACAGGATTTCAACCTTCGGCAGGCAGCATAAGGGTGCGAAACTTTGAAACCTGTGAAACCTTGAAACTTGGGTCCGTGACAGCTAGTTAGCCGAGCCAGCTATCCAGCTACTCCAGCCTCATTCCCGCTTCCGCTGAGAAATCGGGCGGCGCAAAATCCTGGGCCAGAAATTTGGGATAAGCGGCGGCGGCGATCATGGCCGCATTGTCGGTAGAGAGCGGGCGGCTAGGGAAGTAGACAGGCAGACCCGCCTGCGCGGCTTCCTGCTCGAAGGTTTGGCGCAGCTCGTTGTTAGCGGCCACCCCGCCGGTGACAAACACCGTGGCCACGTCATACTCTCGTGCCGCGTCCAACGTCCTCTCTACGAGGTCGCGCACCATGGTGCGCTGGAAAGAAGCCACCAGATCGAGCGTGTTCTGGTCACAGGCGCCCCGGTAGTCTTCCACCGTGGGTTTGGTTATTCCCGCCAGCTTGCGCCTGCGCGCTTCAATTGCCGGTTGCAGGCGGTTCTTCTCCACGTAGCGCAGGACGCTGGTCTTGATGCCGCTATAAGAGAAGTCAAAGCGCGGGCGCCCGGCCTCCGGCTTGCCCCGGTCGCGGCGGTCGCGGTGCTTGATTTGCGGCATGGGAAACTTGAGCGCCCGTGGGTCGCCGAATTTCGAGAGCTTGTCAATCACCGGCCCGCCGGGGTAGCCCAGCCCCAGCAGCTTGGCAACTTTGTCGAAGGCTTCGCCGGCGGCGTCGTCGCGAGTGTGACCAATGTTCTGGTACGTCCAGCCGCGCTCGCGCTCCTCGGCCAGGTACAGGTGCGTATGCCCCCCGGAAACCACCAGCGCCAGCACAGGAAAGCGCAGCTCCCGGTTGCCTTTCTGCCTCTCCTCCAGCAGAACGGCGTGGATGTGCCCTTCCAGGTGATTGACCGCAATCAGCGGCTTATCCAGCGCGAAGGCCAGCGCCTTGGCGTAGCTGATGCCCACCAGCAGCGCGCCCGGCAGGCCGGGCCCCTGGGTTACGGCCAGAGCATCCACGCTCTCGTAACTTTGTTTGGCATCGTCCAGCGCCTTGCGGACCACCGGCACTATAGCGCGCAGGTGCTCGCGCGAAGCCAGCTCCGGCACCACGCCGCCGTATTGCGCGTGGGTGGCGATTTGCGAGAACACCACATTGGAGATGACCTGCTCGCCGGAGCGCACCACCGCCGCCGCGGTTTCATCGCAGGAGCTCTCGATGCCGAGGATGTAGGCGTCTGGCATATGACTATATTATTAGCACTCAGCCATCAGCACTTAGCATTCAGCCAACGACGGTTCGGGGGCTGAGTGCTGATTGCTGAGTGGTGCTTCACCGTGCCGGCCTCAAAACTGTATAAGCCGCAAAAGGAACATATGAACCGCGCGTCTGTGATGTGCTTTGCTGTCTGCCTGACCATGGGCTCTGTGTCCTGCTCCGGCAACCGGGGTGGAACCATCACGCAAGACGAACTTGTCCGCAGAACCCAGGAAATTATGGACGCGGTAGCCGTTGGCGATCGCCGGCCCTTTGAAAAGTATTTCGCGGCCGACAGCATGATCTTCGACGAAAAGGGCCGAAGCATGGACAAGAAGGCATTAGTCGCCGACCAGTCTCCGTTGCCGCCAGGGTATTCAGGAACCATCAAGCTGGTGAACCCGCAGAGCCGAATTCTGGGAAACACAGCCATCCTGAGCTATGACCTGAACGAAACTGAAACTATCTTTGGCCAGAACATGTGGGCCCGGTATCACGAAACCGACACCTGGGTGCGGCGGGATGGACAGTGGCAGATCGTGGCGGAACAAGTACTTCGATATTACGAAGATCCCGCGCCCGGAAAACCGGAAATAACAAAATATCCAAACTACGTGGGGACCTACGAGCTTGCGCCAGGAAAGACGCTCACAGTATCGGCCGAAGGCAAGGAGTTGTTTTCGCAGAGGACCGGAAGAGCTAAGGAACAGCTTATCCCGGAGGCGCCGGACATTTTCTTTTGCCAAGGCGTGGAGGGCCGGCGGCTGTTTCGGCGGGATGAGAGAGGCAAGGTGGATGCTCTGATTGACCGGCGCAACAACGAAGACGTGGTGTGGAGAAAGATAAAATAGACCTTGCTGCCGGCACAGCTTTGCTGGCCGTCTAGTTTTGCTGGCCAGCTAGTCAGCCAGAAAGCCAGTCAGCTGTCATGTCTCGCGCCGCCGCCACACAGATCGTCAGAACCTTGCGCCAGGCCAGCCATCAGGCCTACCTGGTGGGCGGGTGTGTCCGCGACCTGGTGCTGGGGCGCGTGCCCGCTGACTACGACGTCGCCACTGACGCCACTCCCGATCAGGTGATGCGCATCTTTCCCCGCAGCTACGCCGTGGGCGCCCAGTTTGGCGTGGTGCTTATCCCCGCAGATGACGAGTCTTCCACCATTGAAGTTGCCACCTTCCGCAGCGACATCGGTTACAGTGACGGCCGCCATCCCGACCAGGTGCGCTACACCTCGAGCCCGCAGGAAGACGTGCAGCGCCGCGACTTCACCATCAACGGCCTGCTCTACGACCCCATTGAAGACAAAGTCCTGGACTACGTGGGCGGCCTGGCCGACATCCGCCGCGGCGTGGTCCAGACCATTGGCGACCCAGAACAGCGCTTTGGCGAAGACAAGCTGCGCATGCTGCGCGCGGTGCGCTTTGCCGCGCGCTTCGGCTACACGATCCAGCCGGAGACGTTTTCGGCCATCCAGCGCCTGGCGCCGCTGATTCGCCAGGTAAGCTGCGAGCGCATTCGCGAAGAGCTGACCAAAATGCTCACCGAAGGCCGGGCCCGCCGCGCCTTCGAGTTGCTGGATGAAAGCGGGCTACTAAGAGTAGTGCTGCGGGAAATCTCTGCCATGAAAGGCGTGCAACAGCCGCCGCAGTTCCATCCAGAAGGCGATGTCTGGGTCCACACCCTGCTTCTGCTGGAGCAGCTGCCGCAACCGTGCCCCAAAACATTGGCTTGGGGCGCTCTATTGCACGATGTGGGCAAGCCGCCTACCTTCCGCGTGGCGCCGGACCGTATCCGCTTCGACGAGCATGTTTCGGTGGGCGTGCGCATGGCCGAGGACATCTGCCGCCGCCTGCGCTTCTCCAATGACGACACCGAACAGATCGCTGCCCTGGTGGCCAATCACATGCGCTTCGCCGACGCGCTGAAAATGAAGGAATCCACGCTGAAGCGCTTCCTGCGGCTGCCGCGCTTCCCCGAGCACCTGGAACTGCACCGCATTGATTGCCTCTCCAGCCACGGCGACCTCACCCTTTACAACTTCGTGAAGCAGCGCTTCGACTCCACGCCCGCTGACCAGGTGCGGCCACGCCCGCTGCTCAGCGGACACGACCTGATCCGCGCCGGCTATAAGCCGGGGCCGGAGTTCAAGGAGATCCTCGCCGCGGTGGAAGATGCGCAACTTGAAGGGCGGCTGGAGAGCCGGGAGCAGGCGCTGGAGTTTGTGCGCGCGCAGTTCTCACAGCAGGCGTAGACTTTCCCCATGATTTTTGGCGCGCATGTCCTGCTCTACAGCGAGAATCCCGAGGCGGACC
>DASSQB010000216.1:0-6404 GCA_035702725.1 Terriglobales bacterium
TGGCGTTCGGGAGATGGGTTGTCGGGACTGTTGGTGCTGTTCTTCGCCACTTATCTTCATCTTAAAGCGCCCCAGCTGAGTTGGGTGAGCCTGGTTCTGCTCGCAGGCTGGCTCGGGGCGGCCCTCGTCGCACGCAAAGAATATATCGCCACCTTGCGGGAGAGCGTTTATCAGCATCGGCTCGATACGGAACGGGCGTCCGCTCCGGTGTTGGACCGCTCGACCGCAGAGATCTTTGCTTCCGGGTTAAAGGCTACAGACCCGAAGGAAGTCCTCTATGCCTTGAGCCTGTTTGATACGGAACAACAAAAGGAGTCTCACCCGGTTATTCGTGACCTGCTTAACCATCCAGCCCCCGAAGTGAAGCAGAAAGCCATTGAGATGCTGGCCGAGATCGGCGACAAGGCGGTGGTCCCGCGGATTCAGGAACTGCTGCACGACCCTCACCTGGGCGTTCGCACCGAGGCCCTGCTGTACCTGGCCCACTTCTCTCACGTTGACCCTTTGGATCACATCCAGGAGTTGGGTGATTTCCCTGACTTCTCCATGCGCTCGGCTGTCGCGGCATTTTTGTCCCGTCCCGGCCCGAACCAAAGCTTGGAAGCCGCCCACGAAATACTCAACGCTATGCTTGCGGACAATGGCCCCGAAGGAAAGAAGAACCGCGAGGAGGCTGCTCGTCTGCTGGTTGTCTTTCCAGATTGTTTCGAAGCGCAGCTTGAGAAACTCCTGGCCGACCCAGAGCCGGAAGTGCTGCTCCATGCCATCCGGGCCGTTGGCGAACATCGGAAGCGCTGCTTTGTTCACCATGTCTTGCATCGCTTGCCGGATGCCAACCTGCGCAATCACGCTGTCGAAGCACTCGCCCAATTCGGCGATACCCTTGTGGAAACGCTGGGCGACCAGCTATCCGATCCCGCCTCAGCCATGGAGATGAGGCGCGAGATCCCGGCGGTGCTGCAACGCATCGGAACCGCAAATGCGCAGCGCGTCCTTATGGACAGTATCCTGGAGCCGGACAACACCTTCCGTTTTCGTGTCATTTCCGCTCTGAACAAAATTCAACAGACGCCATCCGCGATTCCGCTCGACAAAGAACTTCTGGAAACAGCGCTGCAGGCCGAGATCATGGGGCATTACCGCTCCTATCAGATCCTGGGCATACTCGAGGAAGCGCCCGATCAGGATGACCTCATCACTCGCGGCCTGCGCGAAGCGATAAGACAGGAAGTGGAGCGGATCTTCCGTTTGATGTCGCTCATGCACCCCCACCTCGATTTGCATAGCGCCCACGTCGCGCTACAGTCCAAACAACGGGCCGTACACGATAACGCGCTGGAGTTCTTGGACAATATCCTGAGACCGCAACTACGCAATCTCCTGGTGCCCCTCATTGACGGGGAAGTCACTCTCGCGGAGCGTATCCGCGTGGCCAACCAGGTTCTGCACACTGATATTGGAAGCAAAGAAAAGGCTGTCGAGGCTTTGGTCAAGAGCGATGACCCCTGGCTGCGGGCGTGTGGCGCTTTTGCTATTGGCAGTTTGGGATTGGAAAATCTAAGCCACGAACTACAAAAGTGCCTGGAACATCCGGATGCCCTTCTTCGTGAGACGGCGCGACAGGCACAGTTGCGGCTAGCAGCGCGGGCGTGAGGGTGCAGCAAACCTTAAACCTCGACTGTGAGTCTCAGCGGGTATCGTGCGGGTGGAGCCGCATGCTTCCACAGTGCCTCACAGCGACGTTCCGACTCCGTCGTTGTGTGGCGCGGGCGCCCCTGCCCGCGATAGAAACTTTTCAATGGCGTCGTAAGCCGCGCTTACCCCATCTTCCGTCCAAATGGCGCTTCCCACCTCCGCCGCCCGCCGTGCGTAGTTCGGTTCCCGCAGCAGACGCTCCAGTTCCGCTGCCACCCTTTCGGCGCGATAATGCTGCCGGCCGATCATGCGCGTGGTCCCCAGGCGTTTGGCACGGACAGCATTGTCGAACTGATCGTGGCTGAGCGGCATGGCCAGCGCCGGACGTCCTGAGCGCATCACCTGTGCCGTGGTCCCGATTCCGCCCTGGTGCACGATAGCAGCGGCCCGGGGAAAAAGCTGCGAGAACGGTGCATAGTCGAATGCCACAATGTCTGAAGAGAGCAACTCTGCCGGCGGACGCGCCATATCTTTGCCCACCAGCAGGACGGCGCGCTGCCGCAGCAACTGAGCCGCCCTCGCGCTTTCCGCGAAAAAATTTCCTGCCGCCTGCACCGCTGCCGAACCCAGGGTAAAAACCACCGGCGCGGGGCCGGCGTTCAGAAATTCCTCCAGCTGCGGAGCCGGCGGATGTTCCACTTCGTCTCGGTCAAAAAATATGAAGCCGGTGGCCTGTGCCTGCGGCGGCCAGTCCCGCTGCGGCGCGGCCAGCAGCGGCGAGAACAACCCCAGCACCAGAAACGGCGAGTGCTGCCCGGCAAATATCGGATTAGCGCTCGGCCCCAGACCCAGCTCGGCTTCCAGCTGCCGGTAAGGGCCCAGCCAGGCGCCCGACATGCGGTCGGCTACGGCATAAAGCACACGATGGAACCCACGCCCCAGTTTTGCGACCTGTTCAGGAAATGGAAGCCCTCCAAGCGCCGGCGGATCGTCGGCTGACATGAAGCTGGCCGGCGCCAGCACCGTGGAAATCCAGGGTATGCCCCGCACGCGGGCCAGCAGCGGCCCGGCGAAGGCTACTGGGTGAGTGATGATCAAATCCGGCTGTTCGGCCACCGCGGCCAAATCCTGGTAGCTGTCGCGCAGGTTGGGCATCAGGATGTGGCGGAAGATGAATTCTGTTCCCTTTCGCCGGTCAAACACCTGGCGCATCAGCTCCTGATCCAGGCGCGGCAGTTCGGGGCGGATGCCGCGGAAAACAATTCCCTCTGCCTCGATCTTTTGCCGATAGATGAAGCTGGTGGCAATTACCGGCTGGTGGCCGCGGCGCTGCAACTCCAGCGCCAGGCCCATATAAGGATGAATATCGCCGTAAGAGCCGAAGGCGTGTATGAGGATGCGAGCCATGCGCCGCTGTTCATCATATACGGCACAGACGCGCGGTTTGAAATTGCGAAAGGCGATTGGCGGCTACAGCACTTCCCGGTTGAGCACCGGCGCTTCCCGCTTGCGGCTCTGCGAGCCTGCTGCCACCGCGGCGGCAGCGGCTTTGGGCTTGCGTTCCTGGAACAGCAGCCGCCGCAGCGTGCGCAGATCATTCAGGATGCGGCCGCCCGCTTTCAGGTGCTGCGTTAGCTTCTCCAGGTTGTAGAACACCAGGCGCAGCGCCTCCAGTTGTTTAGGGTCGGCGCCGCCGTTCAGGTCCGCCTGCACCGCCTGCTTGGCCTCAAGCACCGTCTGATTCAGCAGCTTCAGGTATTCCTGCGCGCCTTCGATGCTGTCGAAGGGAGTCTCTGATTCGTAACTCAAAACGGAAGCCTCCCGCTTATCTTACGCCTTTGCGTCCAAAGTGGGAAAAAAGGTGAGTTGCTGCACATAGTTCATTACCGCTGGAAGCAATTTTCCTTCCCGGGGCGGTGCGACAAAAAAATCAGAGGAGCGAGATCGCTACAGAGATGGAGTAGCCTGGTTTTTGCTGGAAATGAAGAATTGGTCGGAAAACGAAATTCCTGGTTCCGTAACTGCTGCAGACCTGCAACTTCTCTGGAAGAGACCGCGCCGAATTTCGCGGATTATGCACTTGCAAAACTCAAGCCGGCATGCCTCCCCGGCTGCTATATTGGTGGAGGTGTGCCCCAAGGTCGGAACTGCACCGCAAGGACTGTGGAATGACTAGCTTAGATGTAGTATTCCGCTACGGCGCTCCGCCCACCGAAGGCTCCATGCGGGCGGTGGACAGCGTGCGCGAGGTCTACGGCATTCGCCGCATTCAATTCAACGGCAAAGAACACACTCTGCGCGTGGAATTTGATGCCTCAAGGCTCAACGAGAACACCGTAGCCGGCCTGCTGCGCCGCGCCGGCATTGACGTGCGCGAAAAACTCGCCTTGGCCTGATCGCGCCACAACTGCCTGCTCTGGTTCTGAGGGAAAGCTGTCAGGAAGGATTTGCCACCTGAAGAACTGCCTTAGCGGTCCAAGTGCTTTCAGACAAAGCAAAAGGGACGCTCAAGAAAACCTCTGGCCGAAGTTTATTCTCAAGAGCGTCCCTGTTGCGCGCCACTTCGTCTGGCCTTCTCAATAGCACCCCCGGTGCCATACCCAGCGCACTGAGAATGAATAACTTAGCTTTGAGTTCCGGCTGCTGCGAGGGTAGCTTTTACCAGCGGCGGGAAAGAATTACTGTGCCCTGCAAACATTTGCAACTTCCCTTCCAGTCAGGGGGGATTAAGGGCTTTTTTGCACAAACTACGGGTTCAAGCTGAGCTTGCCGCAAAAATGCGCCGCCGGGCCGAGCGAAGGTAAAAGTGAGGTCGCTCCCGCTCCGGACCTGGCCCGTTGTGGTTGTTATCTCGGTAAGAACCTGCTTCCTGGTCTGCCGCCCGACGTAAGGAAAATCCCCATTACGGTCGTCAGTAGGCTCGTATCACGACCTTTTATTACAATCTTCCTGGCTCTCCTCAGCTCAACGCCAGTTGCTCAACCATGAAGCAGGATTTGCACTCTCAGGAGCGCGATAGGGCAGCCGCCGACGGCCATCCCGCTCACCGCCGCCATTCCCGGCACCATCTGGCCCTGCCTCTCAATCTGTGGCGACGCGTGGGTATGGGCACCATGATTCCCGGCATTGCCCTGGAAATCAGCCAATCAGGACTCTCGGTGATCCTGCCCGAGCAGCTGCAGCTGGGAGAGAACGTCGAACTATCCATTCAGCTTTCCGGCGGGCAGTTGCGGGCTGCCGCCGTGGTGCGCAACCAGACCATTTTCCGTCACGGCCTCGAGTTTGCCTTCCTCACCTCAGCTCAGCAACAGCTCATCAACGACGCGTGCTCAGCCCTTCCCCTCTACACCGGTCAGGAACGCTGACCACAACGCGCCATCGGCGAGTCCCCGCTTCAGGCAGCCGACTTCACGCGCTGTGCTGGTCCAGCAGTTGTTTCTTGAGCTGCGCGAAGATGCTTTCCGGAATGATTCCCTTCTCCACTACGTCATACGCCGCTGCATATGGGCGGTTCTGCATGATGCGGTCGGCGAGCACCGGGCCGATGCCGTATACGGAAAGCAGCTGTTGCCGGGTAGCGGAATTCAGCACCTCTGCCCCGCTGCCCGCGGCGGGCGTCTTCGGCGATGCCTGGAGTCGCGGTTTCTGGTCTCCGGCGTCGCTCTCAGGCGCTGCAGGCGCAGCCGTGTTTTCTGTCCTTCTGCTCAGCTGCTCGGGCGGTTGGGGCCGAAGCACCGCCGTTGCCGGCCTGCGTTTGCCTGCATGCCCATTCCTGGGCTCAGAAGGATTCGGCGCCATCTCCCGCTGCGTCCCTGTCCAGTTTTTCTGCAGTACAATGGCGGCCCCTACCGCCAATGCCAGTCCCGCCAGTAGTCTCCTCACAGTTCCTCCTCTCGCTGGTCCAGCGCACAGATGTATCTGAAATGGATGTCCTCCTTGTACCCCGTTCTGCCCCCGAGCCACAAGAGCGCACTTTTGCACAAGTCTGGAAAACGCCAGCGGCAGGAAACGAAGCACCGGAAGAAATAACCGCCTGCGAGGGCTGCCGTCGCAGGGTAAGCGGCGAAGCTTGGCCCGAAGCCTGGCCACGGCGGGGCTGCGCGCAGCCGCTCCGGTTCATTACAATAGACGCATGGACTCCCTGGTCATCGCTGGCCGTCAATTCCGCTCCCGCCTCATCGTGGGCACGGGCAAGTACAAATCATTCGCCGAAACCGCGCGCGCCATCGAAGCCAGCGGCGCGGAGATGGTGACCGTAGCAGTGCGCCGCGTCAACCTCGACCGAAGCAAGGAATCGCTGCTCGACTACATTGATCCCGGCAAATACTTCCTGCTGCCCAATACCGCCGGTTGCTACACCGCTGACGATGCCATTCGCACTGCCCGCCTGGGGCGCGAAGTTGGCCTCTCGGATTGGATCAAGCTCGAAGTGATTGGCGACGAGCGCACTCTCTATCCCGACATTCAGGCGACACTTGAAGCCACCCGCGTGCTGGTGAAGGAAGGTTTTACGGTCCTGCCCTACACCTCTGATGATGTGGTGTTTGCCAAGCGCCTGCTGGACGCGGGCGCAAGCGCGGTGATGCCGCTGGGCGCGCCTATCGGCAGCGGCCTGGGCATTCAGAATCAGGCCAATATCAGAATCCTGCGCGAAGTAATCACAGGTGTGCCCCTGATCGTAGATGCGGGCGTGGGCACCGCCTCCGACGCCACCATCGCCATGGAGCTGGGGGCCGATGCTGTGCTGATGAATACCGGCATCGCCGGGG
>DASSQB010000217.1:0-14665 GCA_035702725.1 Terriglobales bacterium
GGTTCTTCTCACTCCTGCGGGCGGATTTTCCGGTTCGGTAACCGTCTCCTGTTCCGTTAACAACTCTGTTGCCTGCTCTTTCTCTCCTTCGAGCCCTGTGACTTTGGCGGGCTCGCCAGTCACCTTGACGGCTACAATTTCGGTCCCGCCAAATGCCCCGGCGCCGCCCCCGGGTGGGGTGGTGCAGGTGGCTTGGAATGCCGGGGTAGCCGCGAGCACTCCCCACTACGCGGCTTTTAACGTAACCGTGGCGGATTTTGCACTGAGTGTTCGCAACAACAGCAATGCAATCAACGCCGGCCAATCCGGCCAATACGAGCTGGCCGTCAACTCCGTCGGAGCCGCATTCGCCAGCCCGGTATCGTTTTCCTGCTCCGGGCTGCCGGCGGGAACCTCCTGCTCCTTCTCTCCCGCGGCCGTGACCCCTGGCAACTCTCCCGCTTATGCAGTGTTGAGCATCAGTACCCCGAAAACTCTGGCCGACCTGCGCCCGCCCGCTGCGGCCACCCAGTCGCAGCTCATGCTGGCCCTGCTTCTGCCAGGCATGGTGATTGCGATTTCCGGGAATGTGCGCAGCAGGAAGACTGTATTCGCTGCGCTGCTGATGGTTGTTCTCGCTCTCGTGATCCTGATGCCCGCCTGCGGTGGCGGCGGCAGCAGCTCTGCTCCGCCCCCGCCTTCGTCTCCACCACCGCCCCCGCCTTCGTCCCCACCGCCGCCAGTCAGCTACAGCTTCACCGTGGCCGCGACCTCCGGCACTGTGCAACACCAACTGCCCTTGACACTGGTGGTGCAAGGAAACTGAGCCGCACCGGTGAAACCCTGATCGGTGCGAGCGCGGGTGCCACGCATTTGCCCGTGCCCGCAAGGCTGCCGCCCGCCTGAATCGGGCACGGGCAAATGTGGGACTGTGTTTCGGCTTCAGTCTTCGGGCAGAGGGTTCGCCTCCCGGCACTTCTTCAGCGCCCCCTGCGCCATGCGAAGCTTCTTCCGCAACTCCTCCATCCTGGCTTCGAATCGGGTTACGTTCTGTTTTGTTCTCGGAAATGGCATTTCCTCGGCTTCAAACGCTTCCATCAGGCGTTCAATCTCGTCTTCGAGCGTGTCCACAGCGTCTTCCCTGCAGCCACACAGGTCGAGAACACGCGCCCACGTTTGCCATGGCTGCAGCCCGTTCGCCGTTTCCGACCACGCCATGACCGAGACTCCGCATTCCGGAAGGCTGTCGCAATCGAAGTAATCTCCGAAGCCAATGCGGAAGCCGGGAGAAGGTCCGGCGGCCGGCCAGGGTCCGTTGTCGGCTTCGAACGTTGTCCATTCGTCTTCATCTTCCGCTCTTACGTGCACCAGAATGGAGTATTCGCCCAGCGCCTGGTTGTAGACCAGGCTCCCTCCCTGCAGATCGCCGTGCTTGGTGCAGGAAAGGCACGGCCACATATGCGGATCATTGGGCCGCTCCGGATTCACATTTACCGGGGTGCTCCACGTCGCCCCGTGGTCGTGGCTGGTCGTGTACATGGGCAATTGCTTGTGGCTGTCAATGTAGAGCACGTGCAGCCGCCCATGGCCGTCAATGGCCACATTTGTGCCCGGAGTGGTCAGCGCCCCTCCCTCATAGGAGAGCGGCCCGGCTATGGTGCTGAAGGGCGCATTGCCCGCCACCACCGTGGTTGGCCCCGTCCAGGTTTGTCCCTGGTCGGCGCTGGCATACAGCTTGAGGTTGTTATCCAGCGCGCCGTAGAGAATGTAGAAGTGTTTGTGGTCATAACTCACCAGCGGGGCTGTTCCAATTCCGCTATCGGTGAAGTCGTGCACCGTCCAGTTCACGCCGCCATCCAGCGTGAAGGCGCAGGCTTCCGTGTTGATGCGGTCGAACCCGCAGAGCGCTATTTTGCCCCGCGCCGCCACCGCGGTTTTGTCGCCGAATCCGAATGCCGCCGGCGCTCCCCACGTCATCCCGCCGTCCTGGCTGACCACGCACACCGGGAAGAAGCCGCCCTGCATGGTCACGTAGTAGCAATTGTGGGAGTCGTCGAAAGCGATTCCTGCTCCTTCGTCCGTGTTGGTGAGCACGGTTACCGTTTTCCACGTGCTGCCTCCGTCTTTGCTGACGTAGGCGGTGTTGGTGAATTGCGCCCCGTTAAAGCTGGCGGCGCCGGCCACGATGTTGCGGTGGTTTTTGGGATTGATGGCGATGGCGCTTTCGTCGCTGCGGTCCAGGCCAGGATTGCTTACCTCGATTGCCTGGGCGTACACGTGCGGGTAAAAAAGGTGAGGCCGGCGGGCCGGCTTCATCCGCGTGTACGGCGCCACCGCCCCGAAGCCTGGCCTTTTTCTTGCCTGGTGGATGCTGAGCGCCGTGTTACTGACGGCCCCCGCAGCCAGCTTCTTTTCTATCTCCTCGTTGGTCGGGCGCTGCGCTGCATCTTTGTTTTCGAACCTCACCTTCGGCGCCATCTCGACAAGCTTATGTGCCACACTCATATGAACCTCCTCGCCACCCACGCTGAATGGATGGCTAGCTGATTTTGCGCTGACGGCCCTTGCATGGGTTGGCGCTTTCGCCCCCAGGCTGCAATTTGTAAAACCGGGCGAAGCAATTGTGGTTGCGGCTGGACGGCTTGTCATGGCCGCTGCCGGCCGTGCTTTGCCCCGGCAGGTTTCGTTTTATCGGTGGACTTGGCGGTGCCCTTTGGATTGAGCCCGATTAGAGACCTTGGGAATGGCCCCCATTGCCCGTTACAGAGCCGCAGCTTGAGATGGATGTGTGGAGTTGAACGTGGGCTTGCGGCTAGTCGGTTAAGTTACCCCCAAATGCCAAATTGTCAACGTAATTCCGCGGCATTCCGGGAATCCGAAATGCTCCTTTAAGCAAGTACTTGAAAGGGCGCGGCTTGCAGCCGAGCCGATTGAGCGCACAACAGGAGTGCTTCGCCCTGGAACAATTCAGACTGGAAGGAATGCTGACTCCTTCAGTGTTCCACCTCGAAGTAGATGCGAGCGGTAGCGCGGTATTGCGCTATCTTCTTGCCGTCGAGCTCCATCTCGAACTCGCTCACCCTCGCCCACTTCATCCCCCTGACGGTTTTGGCCGCTTCGTCCACCGCGTTCGCGGCGGCTTTGGCAAAGCTCTCTTTGGAAACGCCAACGATGTCAATTACCTTTTGCGCCATGTCATTCTCCTTTGCGCCGAGCGTTGATTGTCTCACAGAGAAGGCCAAGCGTCTGACCCTTCCCTTCGTCACAAACGAAGACAAGTAGCGCTCGCGCTTTCAAAAGGGGAGAGACGAGAACGTGCTTCCGGCTAACCGCGCATCAGCTTCTGAATCACCTCTTTGTATTGCCGTCCGCTCGTCAGCCGAACCCCGCTTTGCAGCTCCAGTTCGTAGCAGCTGCTTAGCAGCGGATGCACGGCCACTACTCGGGACAGGTTTACCATGCGACAGCGATGGATGCGGCGAAAGCGGGCGGGATCCAATCGTGCTTCCAGGCTGGTGAGCGTCTCGCCCACCAGGTGTTGCTTGGAGCCGCAGTGCAGCTCTACGTAGTTGTTGGCTGATTCGATCCAGTCAATCGTATCTACCGGAACCAATTGGTAGCGTTCCCCGCTTCGCGCTACCAGGCGATCCGGCCATTTCGGCGGCTGTGCCTCCAGCAGGTTCTCCAGTTGCGCGGCAACCGCGCCCAGTTTCTTACCCGCGATCCGCTGCCGGGCCCGTTCGATGCTCTCGCGAAATCTTTCCTGGTCGAACGGCTTCAGCAGATAATCCACTGCATTGGCATCGAACGCCTGCACCGCATAATCGTCGAACGCAGTGATAAAAATCACTGGTGGCATGAGCTGCGCGCCGACCTGGCTGATTACCTCCAGCCCGGAACAGTCGGGCATCTGCACGTCCAGCAGCACCAGGTCCGGATTACACGCGGCAATTGCCGCAACTGCGTCTGCCCCGCAGCCGCACTCGCAGACGATTTCCACCCCTTCTACCAGCTCGGCGGCGTTGCGCACGCCTTTGCGGATCAGAGGCTCGTCATCGGCAATTAAAACTCGCAGTTTGCTCATGCACCGCTGCTTCTATAGACGTCGTTTCCGCCCGGAACGGTAGCACGACCCGCGCTTCGGTGCCGCCTTCGGGCAACGCTCGCAACTCCAGGCAGTGCCGGTCAGCATACATTCGTGCCAGCCGTTCGCGCGTAGACGAGAGTCCCACCCTGCCGCGTAAGCTCCCCGGCCGCACTCCGCTTCCGTTGTCCGCCACCGTGAGCGTCAGGGTTTCGCCTTCCACGCGGCTACGGACGCGGATCACGCCTCCCCGCCGCGCCTCCTGCAGGCCATGCACTATCGCGTTTTCCACCAGCGGCTGCAGCACAAAGGGAGGCACGAGCGCGCCTTGGCTCTCCGCTGCTATCTCAAAAAACACTGCCAAGCGATCGCCGAACCGCATCTGCTCCACGGCTACGTAATTCCGGGTCAGTTCGATTTCCGCTGCCAGGGTGATTTCGGACTTTGTGCCCTGCCGTAGCGCCGCTCGCAGCACGTCGCCCAGCCGCGCCAGCATTCGGCTTGCTGTTTTTGGGTCTTCCTGGATAAGCACCGAGATGTTCTGCAGGGAATTGAACAGGAAATGGGGGTTCAATCGTGCCCGCAAGGTTTCCAACTCCGCGCGATGCAGGTCGCTCTCCAGCCGTGATTTCTGCAAGGCCAGCTCCGCCGTTTCCTGCTCTCGTTCCTGCAATTCGATCAGCTTGCGCACAAGATAGGCGCCCGCGACTACAGATCCATAAACCAGCATCTGGAGCCACACTTCGCTCCACGGCAAGTTCCACCAGGAGGTTGCCTCGAGCGGCTTGCGGAAGAGGAACTCGATCCCCAAATTGAGCGCCAATACCATTTCGGCGGCAAGATAGGAGAGCGGCACGCCGGCGGCCCCCAGGATGGCCAGACGTGGCGCCCATCGTGGGCCTTGCAGCCGATATCGGCGCTCCAGGCGAAAGACAAGGGGGGCAAGCGCGACCCAAGGATAGAAGCAACTCAGCCATCCAAGGAACTCGAAGAGCACATCCACGCCGTGGCTTGCCTGGGCATCGAGCGCGTAATGACGCGCGTAAGCCAGCAAGCCGACAATCGTCCATGCCACTGTGAGGGCCAGCAGACCCGGGTAGCGGATCCCTGCTCCCGGTTTGTTCAGCTTTGTCCGCAAATTCGGCCCCAGTTGGCCCCGCCACTCTTACGGCGCAGTATTGTCGCACAAGAAGCTCAAGAGCAAGCGCGGGGTGGCGAACGCATCGTTTTCGCTGGCCAACCGCATTTGCCCCCGGCATGTGATGGCGCTTAGCTTCGATTCCTAAACCAAGCAGTGTGTTGGCCACGGCGTTCGCGCGGTTGACCAGATCGCCCGAACCATTCATCAGCTTGGCGTTGGCAGCCTTTCAAAATCACAACACACTCGTCCGTGAAGCCGCAAGCTCGGCTTCGGGGTGAGTATCGTGAAACGTTGCCTGGTTGTCCTGTTGCTTTTCTGCCTTCTCGTCCAGTTGTCGGAAGCGTCAGCCGCGCAGGCTTCCACGGAGGCTGGTCGTGAGATCACCCGGGCTGCCCTGGCGCCCCCCATAAACTTGAAATTTCAGCCTGATTTCCCTGGTCGGGAAGTTGCCAAGCCGGCGGAATCCGATCTTCAACGCGCAATTCCCTTTCAGCTGTCGGCGGGATATCTGCTCCTGGTCCGCGGGCGAGTCGGGCAAATGGATGGGCTCAGGTTTGTGCTCGACACCGGTAGCACTTACACGATCATTGATCGCAAAATTGCAAACCGGCTGGGACTCGCGCGCCGACCGTCACAAGTGCTTACCCTGGACCGCGCGGTTCGCGTGCAACGATCCGTGCTGCCCGAACTGCAGTTGGGTCCCATCCACCTGCAGAATCTTGCGGTCATAATCGCTGATCTCGGCTATTTCGCCTCTTATGCTACGCATGTAGATGCCGTAATTGGCCTGGATATACTGCGCCGCGGCAACTTTACGGTGGACTTCAACGCAAGGACGGTATCCTTCGGCGGAATCTCGCATGGTACCTTTGACGTTCCCCTGACGGCCGATCCCGTCTGCCTCACTGTGGCGGTGGAAATCGGCGGCCGCTCTTTTCGCCTGCTGGTAGACACAGGGGTAAAGGAACTCGTCCTGTATGACACGCGAACGCGCGGCCGCCTGCCGGCGCTCAGAATTAATGGCGAGGCCTATGGTCTTGGTCTGGAAGGAAGAGTTGCGTCCAAAATGGCATTCTTGCCAGCCACCGAACTCGGCACCGCAGAGATAGAGCGCACTGCGTTCCTGGTAAATGGCCCAGATAAGAACACTCTGCCCGGAGTGGACGGCTATTTGGGCATCGCGGCATTGAAGGCCCGTCGGATCACTTTCGATTTCAGCGCGGGCCGGTTGACTTGGGGAAGGTAACGCCGGCGTTATCGCCCCATCTCTAGTCGACATACTGGCGTAACTCAAAAGCAAAAGCCCCCTGCTTGCGCAAGGGGCTTTACGAGGGGACGTGCTGGTTGAAAACTTATTGCTGCTGGGGTTGCGCCGGGGTGGCAGGAGCGGTCTGCTGCTGCGTGCCGGTCACTGAGCCCAGCTGTTCCAGGTCGTTCTTCATCAGGCTGACTTCCACCCGCCCGCCGCTGATGCGCTTCGGCTTGGCGCCTTCGGCCGTGGTTGAGGCCATCGGAGCGTTGCCCATGCCCAGCAGGTAGATGCGGTACACAGGAATGTCATGGTTCAGCACCAGGTAACGCACCACGGACTCGGCCATCTTTTGCGAGTTCTGAATGGCAGACTGGCCGCGGCCCGAGGAGAAGCCCTGCACTTCGATGATGTAGCCGCGCTGATTCGCCAGCGGGGTGGCCATCTCGTCCAGCGCTTCCTTGGCCCGCTTGCTCAGCACGCTCTGGCCGGGACGGAAACGGATCTCGGTCTGGGTGCTGGCCTTGTACTGGTCAATGTTGCTCACTACCTGCTCCACGGTGTTGATGTGGGTAGTAGCGGTGTTGGCCGTCTGCTGCGCCGCCTGCGCCCGGTTGCCGGCGTCAATGGCGTGCTGGTCAGCTTCGTTGGCCTTGTTGGTGGCCAGCTGGATGCCCTGCTGCGCGCGGGAATCAACGTCCTTGATGTCCTTGGCGTTCTGCGCCGTCAGGTCGTCGAGTTCGTTCACCCGGTCGCGGATGGGCGAGAGCTGCCGCTGCACATACTTTTTGCGGGCAAAGGGGTTCAGTTTGCCCCAGAAGCCCTGCTTCTTGTCCACCACCAGCGGTTGATGGGCTGAAGTGCCCTGGGCCGCGCTGGGCGGGTTGGTGCCCGTCTGGGCGTTCTGGTCGGATTGCATTGCCGGCTGGCTGCTCTGGCTGGCCGGCGCCTGGGTCTGCGTCGAAGACGGCTGCTGAGCTGCCGGCTGCGACTGGTCCGAAGTGGTCGAGCTTTGCTGTGCCAGGACCGGGACCGAAAGGGCCGCGGCCAGCACCAGCGCCATCCATACACGATTCTTCATTGGAAATCCTCCGAGTTGGGGAGCTTCGGGGCTCCGCTCCTGTGCGCCTGCACTGCTTGAATTAATCCCGTCCCGAACCTGGGTTCCTTGCGAAGCGCTTTCTCGAGCGCCCCGCCAAAACCTGGGATGAAAGTCGTCCTTGCGGACGCGCTCACTGTGGTTGTAATCAACTTAAATGCCAAACTGCCGCCGCGAAGGCATTCCTAAGTACCTCAATTACAATAAATTGTAGCGCATTCTCCAGGGCGGGGGGCAACCCGGGGCCGAAGGCAGAGTAATTTTGATAGACCTGGTATAAAAACTGCCGATTGCGGCATTAACAGAAAATCGGCTTTTCATGCCTGAAAAACCGGGCAAAAACCACCTCCCGGGGACGATTTCAGGCGTTTTCGGGATAAGAGCCAAAGATCTCGCACGTACTTCAAACCTGCAGGCCGAAGCGGGCCTGAATTTCCCGGCGCCCGCGGGTGGTGTGCTGGGACCCTCCAACTGGGGTAGCGGTGCTTGCCGACGCCGAGCGCCGCGCTCTCCAGTTATGAGAGCCCGGAGGGAAATTGATGTGATGGAGTAACATGCGCAAGCCGAACCGGGTGGTTCCCTGTTACCAATTCATTGAGCACATATCTGCCTTCACCGATGTACCTATTGCCGTAGCATCAGGAGCTTTCTATGCTGCCACTCGAAGGAAAAGTTGCGGTTATAACCGGCTCGACCAGCGGCATCGGCGCCCGCACCGCCGAAGTTTTCGTCGCCAACGGCGCCCGGGTCGTGATTGCCGGCCGGCGCCAGGACAGGGGAGAGAGGCTGGCGCAAAAGCTTGGCCATGCTGCCAGCTTCATACGCACCGACGTCTCCCTCGAAGCCGATGTCAAGGCCATGATTGAACATGCTGTGAATCGCTTCGGCCGCCTCGACTGCCTGATGAACAACGCCGGCAGGGGTTCGCAATTCGCTGCCATTACCGACGTGGACCTGGAGCAGTTCGATGCCGTGATCGCCGTGCATCTGCGAGCTGTCCTCGCCGGGATGAAATATGCGTCGCGGGTTATGGCCGCCCAGGGAACAGGCAGCATCATCAACGTCGCCAGCGTCAACGGAACGCGGGCCGGGCTGGGAGGTCACTATTATTCGGCTGCTAAGGCCGCTGCCATTCACCTGACCCGTTGCGCCGCCGTCGAGCTAGGCGAAACGGGGATTCGCGTGAACAGCCTCTCGCCGGGGATGATCGCTACCGGGGCTTTCGCCAAGTACTCGGGCATGCAAGCCGAAGAGGCGGACGACCACCCGGAATATGCCGAGGCCGCCATTAGTTCCATCCTGCCCCGATGGCAACCGCTGCAGTACGTCGGGTCTACCGATGATATCGCGCAAGCGGCATTGTTCCTGGCCAGCGATGCGTCGCGGTTCATAACCGGACACAATCTGGTGGTAGACGGCGGCATTAGCGCGGGCTGGCCGATCGCCGCGGTGCGCCCCGATCGGGAGGTGTTTTTCCGCAGCTTTCAGGCCAGAAAGTCGGCCCGTTCCGCCTAACTGGGAGAACTCGGGCGTTCTTCAAACCTGCAGGCCGAAGCGGGCCTGAATTTCGCGACGCCCGCGGTTGGGACCAAGACCCTCTCGGCAAAAAATGGTGCCTTTTAACCTGGCGCACATGCACCTGAGCAGGAACGGAAGGGGGAAAGGTGTAGCTTAGCTGCGGCGCTCAGCTTGGCGCCGCCGGCGCGGCAGCCACAGCCGCACCACGATGGTGATCAGCAAGCACACGCCCAGGCCAAAGGTCACCAACCCGCCGGTGAGATGCAGCCAGATGGAGATCAGCCAGAAGACCGCCAGCACGATAACTGCTACCCAAAGTAACAATGTGGCTCCGCAGTTGTTAGAGTATGAGTGAGGCAATACTAGCGCCCGTCCGCCGTTCTGGTAATAGCCCAGAGGTGCCAGCCACATCGCAGTGGCTGGACATGCTCAAGATAAGTGTGTGGCTAGAACCTATCTCATAGATTCGTTGTTGACCGGTCACTTTGCGTATGACTTCTGGGTCGGTGACATTGCGTCAACTGAGCGGCCGATTCTCGAGGTTGTGAGTGCAATGGAGATTTTGCAACATCAACCCTACCGAGGAGCCAGCTCCCGAGAAGCAGAGTATATGTTGCCTCGCCTTGTGCGGACGCGGAGTGGGAACACATTCCCTGCTCTAGGAAGGAAGCAGCATTTCATCTCTTCCAAGCCAGAGTTTTAGTCTCAAAATTGAAGTCGATCCGGCGCGCCTTCAATGCGGCGGTTCCGAGATAACCATCGATGCCGGACAGTACATTGTCAGAAGGCGCTCTTACCAAGAAGACGGTTCCGTTTAAGTCGGCAGTCCCCAAACGAGCGTCCGCCAGGACAGCCTTCTTGGCATGCACAAAGCCTCCCATACTCACACCATCGAGTTCGCCTTCGATCCTGAGCTGCGGGAGCCGGTTAAGGATCTTGTCCTCATAGAGCACCAGTGCTGGTGCTCCAGAATCGACCAAGAGCTGGAGCTTGCTGTCACCCACCAGCAACTGCACGCTCAGACAGATCGGATCTGAGCTCATGGGGACGCCCCCGGTCGTGTCAATCCGGCCAAAGAGAACCTTGCGCGCGTCGTAGTCGATGCTGAAGCTGCTCAAACGCAAAAGGTCCAGCCCAATCACTGCGTCGACCTTGGTAGCGAAGGACTGAAAATACCGCAAATCACTGACCATCATGGAGAAAGGGGCTACTTCGATGGGCCCAAATTGCACCTCGGAAACTTCGACCCACTCAGCCGGGACACTCTTATCAAAACTGACGACTTTCCCAAAGCGGCGTGCGCCAGCAATCTTGCTAGCTAGTTTGCGATCAATCACGCTATGGGTCACACCCGTGTCTAGGACAAATTTGAGCCTGCCGACATTCCCAATGCGGCCCTCCAGAACGATCACGTAACCGGCATACAGCTTAAAGGGGACTTGGCTCCGGCTGTGGATCAGGTCGGGTTGCGGTGGATTGGTGGTCCAAGCCGGGTTGGTAAGGCAGAGAGGCAGGAGCACCAGGCAGAATAGGCATAGATTTTTCACGGCGTTCACCCCAACCGCGGTTGCGGTGACGCCGACCTTGGTCCAGAACGCCTACAGCTTCCATGCAGCGCACGTCATAATCACTTCACTTCTCTGTCACCGAGTTATTTCTTTTGTTCACATGGACTTAAACGAATCGATGGTACAATCGTCGCCATTTCGGGGTGTACCGTAGCGGACGTCAGAACGCGCCAGGGTGTGGTTCACTTCGAGGGGTTCGCGCTTGACCCTCGCACAGGTGAACTGTGCCAGGACGGAGGCAAGGCCGTCCGCTTACCCGAGCAGCCCTTCCGCATCCTGCTCCTGTTGCTTGAGCATCCCAGAGAGGTCGTCACACGAGAGGAGCTACGCAAGAGACTCTGGCCTAACGACACGATCGTCGAGTTTGAGCACAGCATTGGCGCAGCGATGAACCGGCTGCGGCAGGCGCTGGGCGACTCCGCTGACAACCCTCATTACATCGAGACCCTCCCCCGCCGCGGCTATCGCTGGAATGTGCCCGTGAAATGGCTCGAATCAAGCTCGGCTGGAAAAGGTGTTGTCGCATCTGCGCAGAACGGTACTCCGACCGAAAACTTGATTGGTAGGAAGATCTCCCACTATCGGGTGTTGGAGTTGTTGGGCGGCGGGGGTATGGGAGTCGTCTACAAAGCAGAAGACATAAAGCTGGGACGCCGTGTGGCTCTGAAATTCCTTCCGGAAGAGTTGGTGAGTAACGCAATAGCATTGCAACGCTTTGAGCGTGAAGCCCAGGCGGCCTCGGGGCTCGACCACCCGAACATCTGCAGCGTTTATGAATTCGGCGAGCACGAGGGGCAGCCCTTTATCGTCATGCAGTTGCTGGAGGGCCAAACGTTGCGCGAACGCCTCGAGGAAGGAACGCCCCTGGCATTCAGTGAATTGCTGGACCTCGCGATTCAAGTTGCTGAAGGACTGAACGCAGCTCATGAGAACGGCATCGTTCATCGCGACATTAAACCGGCCAATATCTTCATTACCAAACGAGGAGAGGCCAAGATTCTGGACTTTGGCCTGGCCAAGAAAACGCCAGACCTCGACAGGAGTGAAATAGCCGACGTAAACCCGCAATCCACTCTTACTCTGAGAGAACATTTGACCAATCCCGGCACTACTATCGGTACGATCGCCTATATGTCACCGGAGCAGGCGCTGGGCAAGGAGCTAGATGCGCGTACTGATCTTTTTTCTCTCGGGGTGGTTCTCTATGAGATGGCTACGGGCTCACCGCCATTTCGGGGAAACACATCGGCGGCTGTTTTTGATGCCATTCTGCACAAAGCACCGCTTGCTCCAGTGCGGATCAGTCCGGGCTTACCCCCGAAGCTAGAGGAAATCATCCAAAAGGCGTTGGAGAAGGACCGTGACCTGCGATACCAATCCGCTGCTGCGCTGCGGTCCGATCTGCAACGGCTCAAAAGGGATAGCGAGTCGGCAACCATTCGCAGCACAGCACAGGCCCAGCGCAGGTTGCAGCGGGCCGGCGGCGCGGCCTTGCAACGGGCAAGGAAGGTCGGTGCAGTAGCGACATTATGTGTCCTGCTCGCAGCCATTGGCATGTGGCTCAACCGCGCTCCCGCCCTTCCAATAATTGTAGGAACGGCTCAGATCACCAACGACGGTAGGCAGAAACGTACGCTAGTGACCGATGGCTCGCGGCTGTATTACTCAACGGAAGGATCACTTGCTCAAGTCGCCAGCACCGGCGGAGAGACAGCCGTGATTGCCGCGCCTTTCACATCCGGAGGTATCCAGGACATATCTCCGGCGCGGTCAGAACTTCTGGTTACTGAGGGTGGGCTGGGAAGCAAACTCGACTATCCGCTATGGATTGTGCCTATTCCCGCAGGTGCCGCACGCCCTATCGGGGATGTTTTAGCCCACGCTGGTTGCTGGATGCCGGATGGGAAGACGATTATTTATGCCTACGCACGCGACCTCTACGCGATCGGAGTGGACGGCATTGCCAAACGGAAACTCGTCTCCACTCCGGGTTTCGCTTTTCACCTGAGACTCTCGCCGGATGGTCACCGAATACGCTTCACGGTAGCAGATTTCAGTCACAACGCATCTTCGCTGTGGGAAGTTCAAACCGACGGCACTCGTCTTCGTCGTTTGCTTCCGGCGAGCAGGAACGAAACAAACGGCAACTGGTCTCCTGATGGGCGGTATTACTTTTTCGAGAGTCACGGAAACATCTGGGCGATGTCCCAACCCCGTTTTACTTTTGGTAATTGGACCACCGCCCCCACGCAACTGACGACAGGTCTGCTCAAATTCTCCTCACCACTGCCGAGTCTGGATGGCAAGAAGCTGTTTGTAGTGGGGCAGCAGCGGCGGGGAGAACTGGTTCGGTATGACTTCAAAAGTCAGCAGATTGTTCCATTTCTGTCGGGTGTATCGGCGAGCGAAGTCGACTTCTCCCGGGATGGCAAGTGGGTAGCGTACGTGCAATACCCAGAGTCCACACTGTGGCGCAGCAAGGCAGATGGGAGCGAGCGTACTCAGCTTACATTTCCACCTGTTGAGGCACATGAACCCCGCTGGTCACCCGCCGGCGACCAAATCGCTTTTGTCGATTCGCAAGCCGGCAAACCATGGAGGATTCTCCTGATCCCGGCAACCGGGGGCAATTGGCGAGCTGCCATGCCAGAGGAGGAATCCGCGGCGGTTGATCCTACTTGGTTCCCCGACAATCACTCGCTGCTTTTCGGGAGGCGGGCTGGTATTTACCGCGTTGATCTCCTCACCCACCGAGTGTCGAAAGTGGCGGGTTCGGATGAGCTATCTAGTCCACGTTTATCACCTGACGGAAGTTACATCAGTGCTATCTCAATCGATGCAAAGAAACTCGTACTCGGAAATCTGAAGATGGGCACGTGGTCGACGTTGACAGAAGGAGAAAACTTCGGGTGCAATAACTGGTCCCATGATGGAAAGTACATCTATACTCTGAACTACGGACTGGCGCGAGGAGTCGAGCTGTCACGGATCAAGATTGTTGGTCGCAACAAATTAGAAATCGTGTTCAGCTTTAAGGACAAGAATATACCCGCAAGCAGCGAGGAGTGGGCTGGTTGGGCAGGCTCAGGGGCGGATAACTCGCCGCTTACCATGTGGGACAAGAGCACAGAGGACATTTATGCGCTCGATTTAAAGTTCCCCTAAAGTGCCGATGCGCTCAACATTAAGCCAGTTCGCGGTCTAGAAGAAAATCCTGACGCTTTGGAAAGGCGCCGGCCCCGACATCCCTATCCTCAAAGAGGCCAAGGCGGAGCACGCGAAGCTGCAGTAGCGTGCAGAGGCAGAAAGATCACTCCTCTGTGACCTTAAAGTCGCAATCAGCCGATAGCGCTCACCAGATGAATTGGCAAGTCAAGATACTAGTCGAGCGACAGGTAACCCGGAAAATACACTCCTCACGCGCAGGGTGTTTATGAGTAGCTTCTACAGCGAGCGCAGGAACTGCAGCAAAGCTTCCTGGTCCTTGGGCTTGAGCTTGCCGAAGCGCCGCGTGACCTCCGTGGCTTCGCCGGCGTGGCGCAGGATGGCGTCGCGCAGGGTTGTGGCTTCTCCGTCGTGCATCAGACGGCTGCGCAGGCGCACGCCCCATAAGGGAGCAGTGCGCATTTTGAAGCGCGCGCCGTGGTACTGCTCAACCGAAAAGTTTCTCCACTTGGCCTGGTAGACCTTCGGCCCATAGTGTTCCTGCATGGGAACGACTATGCCATCGCCTGTCCCCACGTTGTGCAGCAGGAAATCGGAGTAGGGATAGAAGGTCTTGCCGCCCAGCGCCTCAGGGACCGTGAAAGCGCCGCCGTCTACTTTGCTGCCCGCGGGCGCGGTAGTCAGCGAAGGCGCGTGGCAGGTGGCGCAGCCGATCTTGCTGAACAGCTGCGAGCCACGCTGCGCCTCCGGCGTCGCCGCCAGGGTGGCGTCGCGCGCCGGCACCTTGGTGGCGCGAATGAAGCGGGCAAAATGGTCCAGATCGTCCAGGCCATCCGCGTCCGGCTTGTCGTTAGGCTCGGGG
>DASSQB010000218.1:0-3420 GCA_035702725.1 Terriglobales bacterium
CGTGGTGCCGGCGGTGCAGAAGCTGAGCCACCTGCCGATCATCGTCGACCCGAGCCACGGCACCGGCAAGCGCGACCGCGTGCATCCCATGGCGCTCGCCTCGATCGCCTGCGGCGCATCGGGACTGCTGGTGGAAGTTCATCCAACGCCCGACCACGCCTTATCCGACGGCGCGCAGTCGCTCTATCCCGACCAGTTCGCCGAAGTCGTCGGCGACTGCCGCGCCATCGCCGAGCGCGTGCACGCCGCCGGGGCGCAGTTCTTCCGTGGCGGCGCCTATAAACCGCGCACCTCGCCCTATTCCTTTCAAGGAATGGGCGAAGAGGGCCTGTGCATCCTGGCCGAGATACGCGACCGCTTCGGCCTTCGTATTGTCACCGAAGCCGTGGACCACGAGTCGCTGGACCTGGTAGAGCGCTACGCCGACGTCATCCAGATTGGCGCCCGCAACATGCAGAATTTTTCCCTGCTCAAGCGCGCGGGGCGCGCCAAAAAGCCGGTGCTGCTCAAGCGCGGCATGTCGGCCACGCTGGAAGAATTCCTCATGGCCGCGGAATACATCATGTGCGAGGGCAACTACCAGGTGATCCTGTGTGAGCGCGGCGTGCGCACCTTCGCCGACCACACCCGCAACACGCTGGACCTGAGCCTGATTCCGGCGGTGCAACGGCTCAGCCACCTGCCCATCCTGGTGGACCCCAGCCACGGCACGGGCAAGCGCAACAAGGTGACGCCGCTCTCGCGGGCGGCGGTGGCCGTGGGCGCCGACGGGCTCATGGTCGAAGTGCACAACAATCCTGACCGAGCGCTCTCCGATGGCATGCAGTCCATCTACCCCGACCAGTTTGATGACCTGATGCGGCAGATCCGGCAAATCGCCGTGGTGGTGGACCGTTACGTGCCCCAGCCTGCGGCGACAAGGCCGAGCAGCGTGCCTGCCACCGCCCGCTCTTGAAGAAATTTCTTATCATTTGTGCGCTGGTGGCGGTGGTGGCCGTCGTGGTCTGGCGTCTGCGCACGCCCGACCTGCCGCACTACGCCCCCAGCTATCGCGAGTACGCCTACGTCACTAACGGCAAAAGCAACACCGTCAGCGTGCTCGACCTCACGCCTCGTCCCTACCCGCGCTTCAACGTGATGAAAACTATTCGTGTGGGCGCGAATCCCACCGGTGTGGCCGCCAACAGCAGTAAGAACGAAATTTATGTGGTCAACACCGAGTCCAACAACATCAGCGTGATTGACGCGGAGCGCAACCAGGTGGTGGCCACCATCGGCGTGCACCGCGCGCCTTACTTCGTCAGCGTCTCGGAGGATGGCAAGCGCGCCTACGTAGCCAACTCTGGCTCGGCCAATGTTTCCGTCATTGACCTGGAGTCGCGCAAGGTGCTGGCCAATGTGCGCGTGGGCGGCGCGCCTGGCCTGGCGCGGGTTGCGCCCGACGGCGAAACGGTCGTGGTCTCCAACCGCGGCGACAACACGGTATCGCTGCTCGATGCCCGTGGCTTGGCACTACGAGCGACGGTTTCCGTATGCGTGCACCCGGAGGACATTGCCATCGTGTCCGACTCCAGCAAGGCTTTCATTTCCTGCAGCGGTTCCAATCAAGTGGCCGCTGTTGATCTAAAAAACGGCAAGTTGCTGGCGCTGCTCGATGTGGGCAAGACCCCGGTTCACCTGCAGCTCAAGCCCGATGGCGGCGAGCTGGTGGTGAGCAACTTCGATTCCGACAATATTTCCATTATTGAAACGAACACCAACGAGGTCGGCGGCAGCTATCTTATCGGCTCACATCCTGTGCGCGGCATCGTCACTGCCGACAATGCGCTGCTCTACGAGAGCAACTTCGGCTCCAACACGGTGGGGGTCTACAGCATTGATGCCGGCAAAGTACTGGGGGCGGTGGGCGTGGGCAGCCACCCGGACGGCCTGGCGCTTACCTCCAACCAGAATTTCCTGCTGGTGCTGGATACGCAGTCTGACGATGTGGCCGTGGTGCGCATGAAGCGCCTGGCCACCACTTCCAAGATCAGCAGCGACCGCGCGCTGTGGGCCATTGTGCCCGTGGGCATGGAGCCCAACGACATCGTGGTGAAGGCATTTTTCCTGACCGAGAGCGAGGCCCGGCGTTAGCCCCTACCAATAACCTTTCACCACAGAGGCACGGAGCCACAGAGAAGAACAATTTTCAATTGATGCTGAGAAGGCCAGAAAGTTAGGAACGATTTTCAAGTGACGAGCTTGCTTGTGCCACCCGCGCAAGCCCTCAACGGGCAATCGTCAATCAGATATTGCTTTTTCTCCGTGCCTCTGTGTCTCCGTGGTGAGATTTGTTTTACTGCGGCACGCCGTTGAACTCGACATTCGCCTTCAGCGTGACTGACCCGATGCTGCGTCCTCCGGACTCCGCTTCGACTTTCAGCGTTTGCCAACTTCCTTTCTGGCTCTGCGGCGCCACCAGGAACAGCGACACCGGCCGCTCCTCGTGCGCCGCCAGGCTGTAGACCATGGGCCCGGGCGTCTCAGTCCAACCCACCGGCAGCGATGACCGCAGCGTGATCTGCTGCGCGCTGCTGCTGGTGTTGCGCAGGATGAGCGGCACCCACAAATGGTAATCGGCCGTGCCCATGGCGGTTTCTGGCGCCAGCAGATTGGCCAGGTGCTCCAGGTTGTGCTGCGGCCAGAAGTCGCGATAGAAGGCCCAGGGCCCGCCGAGTTGCAGCCCTTCTTCCGGGCCAGCCACTGCATGGTGCCCCATCACCGGCGTCCAGGGCACGCCCTCCGGTTTCACGTTCTCCATAATGTCCCCGGTGGGCGAGCCGCCAACCACCGACTTGCCGAAAATGTATTGCATGGGCTTGGCCAGGTATTCCTTCACCATTTCCGGGGTGAATTCCGGCCCGATCTGCGATTTGTCGTGCACCCAAGCGTCGTAGGTCACCTGCCCGTAGGAAACATGCTTGCTGGGCGAAATGTCATCGGTACGATACGCCGGGCCCTTGCCTTTGACGAACTCCTCGTGGCTGGCGTCGGTGAAGTAGTAAATCTTCTGCGGCTGCCAGGGATGAAGGCCTTCGCCGTAATTGTTGATGGTGAGCCGGTTGCGCGGCGCTTCCACCTGCTCGGGGAAGGCCAGCGAGTCGCCCGCCAGGTCGAAGGCCTCCGTGGCCAGCACTCCGGCGGCTTGGTGGTCGTCGTGGTTTTCGCCCGCCACGTAGTCCGGCAGCCAGGTGAGAATCACCTCAGGCCGCGTCAGTCGCACCAGGCGCACCACCTGCTCCAGTGCAGCGCCGTGTCCCCAGGCTTCCAGGGAATGCAGCACGTCCTGCCCCGGCGTGTCCGGTCCGTTCAGGAACCACACGTTGTAGACGCCCAGGGCTGCCTCGGCGCGGCGGCCCTCGATTTCGCGAACCGCGCCCA
>DASSQB010000219.1:0-11758 GCA_035702725.1 Terriglobales bacterium
GCTGGTGGCGGGGCTGCGCTTCACCCATAACGGCAGCTTTGGCAACGCCGTGGTGCCGCGAATCGCTCCCAGCTTCTTATTGCTGCGGGGCGGTCAATTCTTCTCCGGCACACGGCTGCGCGGCTCGTTTGCCACCGGCATTAAGGAACCTTTGCTGGAAGAGGCCTTCGCCGCCGGCGCTTTTGTCATCCCCAACCCCACCCTGAAAGCGGAGCAGAACCGCGCGTTCGATGGCGGGCTGGAGCAGCGCCTGAGGGGCGGCAGATTCGTGCTTGCGGCCACCTACTTTCACAATATCTTCCGCCGACAGATTGAGTTCGCCACCAACCCTGTGACCTTTGTCGGTCAGTACGTGAATGTGAACAAATCGCTGGCCCACGGCGTGGAAACGGAGTTCCACGCCCGCCTCGGGTCGCACCTCTCCCTTGATTCCTCCTATACCTATACCTCCACCCAGATCCTGGCCGCGCCGCTGTGTACGGCGGCGAATTTCTGCGACCCCCTGCTGGCCACCGGCCGCCCCCTGATCCGGCGGCCCAAGCACGCCGGCAACGTTCTGCTCAACTACTCCAGCCGCCGCTGGGGAGGGCAGATTGGCGGCACCTTCCTGGGAAGACGCGTGGACTCCGATTTCCTCGGCCTGCTGCCGCCGGTAAATCACACCGCCGGCTACGGCCGCGTGGATCTGGGCGGATGGTACGCGCTCAACCGTTACACGACGGCTTATCTCAACGTTGGAAATCTGTTCGACCGCCGCTACGAGGAAGCCGCCGGGTATCCGGCGCTCGGATTCAATTTCCGCGCCGGCCTGCGCTTTCGGCTAGGAGGAGAGTGAGGCAACTCTCGACGTCGCTCCAGCCCCTATGGTGTTCGCTCAATCGCAATCATTCCCGGGAGTTCTCATGATTCCCTAACTCTTGGGGTAAAAACTCCCTCTGGCATCGCGATGAGTCCGCCGGCGTAGGGGTGTTTCGACTCCGGCGCTCGCCCTTGCTCAATATGACAGACATTTTAGAGAGAAGCGTTGTCCTCCCCATCGTCGGTTGCCGCAGCCCGCGCGGAACTTTTCCTCCCCCTCCCCCGTACCTCCAGCTACAATCCCGCCGAAGGGAGCGCATATGACTACGCTCAGCCGCAATGCCAGAATCGCCGGGCTTCTCTACCTCACACTTGTCATCGCGCCTTTGCGCCTCATCTACATTCCCAGCAAGCTGATCGTGAGCGGCAACGCCGCCGCCACCGCCAGCAACATCGCCGCCCACCAGACGCTTTTCCGCCTGGGCATTCTTACTGACCTATTCACCGCGGTCATGGGCATCTTCCTCACCCTGGCGCTTTACCGCCTGTTCAAGGGCGTGGACCAGTTCCTGGCCGCCATGGTTGTGGTCCTCGGCGCCCTCATGGTCACCCCCATCTACTTCCTCAATACCCTCAACGACGCGGCCACGCTCCTGCTGGTGCGCGGCGCCGATTTCCTTTCAGTCTTCGACAAGCCGCAGCGCGAAGCGATGGCCATGCTCTTCCTGCGCCTGCATCACCATGGCGTGGTGGTGAACGAGGTTTTCTGGGGACTGTGGCTGCTGCCTTTTGGACTGCTGGTATACAAGTCGCGCTTCCTGCCTCGTTTTCTGGGCGTCTGGCTGGTGCTGAACTGCTTCGCCTATCTGGCGCAAAGTGTCACCGGCATCATGTGGCCGCAGTACGAGGATGCGGTCGGGAACTACGCGTTCCCTGTAATGTTCGGCGAGCTGGCCATCATGCTGTGGCTCATCATCATGGGCGCCAAGGAGCGGCAGCCTTTGACCGCTGCAGCTCCCGCCTGAAGAGTTTTTCCGGCGCCAAGGCCCGGAATACCCGTGCGTTCCGCAATCATGGAAGTAGAACAGTTACGGGACGGTGCCTGCGCCCCACCCCGGTCGCGGTGAATTCTTGGTTTCAAAGATTTTGTGGGTAAATTCTTTGCTTTTAAGGTTTTGGCGGGAGCTCTCGCCACTAAGTCGCTGAAAGCAAAGATTCGGCGTACACGATGGGAGGTGGGGGGCGGGGCAGGGCGCACGTGTGTGGTGGTCAGACCAGTCCCCGCTCTGCAATCATTCGGGTTGCGCTGCGTTTTTCGCCTCGCACCCTCGCTCGCTTGGGCGTCGTGTGATAGGCTTTTCGGACGGTTGGGCCAGCCCTATGGACGAGTCCCTGGTGGTGGAAAAATTTCACGGGTCCCTGGATTCGCAGCGCGTTTTTCGCCTGAGTGGGCCGCTGACGTTCGAAACCCTCCCGCCCCTGCAGAATGCTCTGCGGGTGGAGACCGCCAACAGTGTCTTCCTTGACCTCACCGACGTGCCCTACATTGACTCCGCTGGGCTGGGCTCGCTGGTTACCGCCTGTGTTTCCTGCAACAAGGCCAAGCGCCAGCTCATCCTTAGCGGCGTGCAGCCGCGCGTGCAGCGCGTCTTCCACATTACCGGTGTGGATCGCCTGTTCATAATCTTCGATAACATCCAGGACGCCCTCGACGCCCTGACCAAGCCAGCCAACGCGTAAAACCCAGTAGTCAGTTTCAATTGTCGGTGGTCAGCAGGGGAGTAGCAGCCTATGCCTCGGGCACCCCCGCGAGCCAACTTGTTGAGACTTGAAACTTTGAAACCTGCGAAACCTTGAAACCCTTCTTCTCCGCGTCCTCTGCGCTGAAGGTTTTCAGTGGCTTGCCACCGAATCGTGTGACGCCACGCACTTCCACTTTCCGCCACGCTTCACGTAGGTGTCGGTGAAGCGGCCTGAGGTCATCATGTGCTTACCTTTGGCCTCGCGCTTTTCGGTGTAGCGGCCCGTGATAACGGCGGCATCGCCATAGCTCTGCGTCTTCATGTCCGCCAGGTCCACGGCGGTGAGCGTGGCGTCGCCTTTGCCGATCCCGTCCAGGACTTCGGTGCGGGTACTCACGCTGTTGTCAGGGTTGGTTTGCACAAACGTGTCGTCCAGGTAGGGCGCAACCATGGCCGGGTCATGCTTCACCTCGGCCTCCGCCCACTTGTGTTCAATCTGCTCCAGTTGGGTGCCGGCCGGACCCTGCACGGCCGTGCTCGTCTCCGGGGCATTCTTCTTGTGCTGGGCGGCGCTCACACCCGCGACCATGGCAAGTGCTACTACCATCACAATGACTGGTTTCATGGCTGTCTCCTTGAATAGCAGGGACAATATACAGCATGGAGTAGCCGGCGGTAGTAGACGGTGACCGCAGCACCCGCCAACCAGCAACTTGCTTTTGCGTTATCCTGAAGGCAAATCAATTTCAAAAAGGAGAAGCACTCATGGCGAAAGTAAAGCCCATTCCCGAGGGATATCACAGCATCACGCCCTACCTGGTCATCAAAGGCGCAGCAAGAGCCATTGATTACTACAAGAAGGCGTTTGGCGCCACCGAAGTCATGCGCATGGCTATGCCCGATGGCACAGTGGCGCACGCCGAGCTCAAGATTGGCGATTCCATTTTCATGCTGGGCGAAGAGATGCCGCAGATGGGCTATCGGGCCCCCCAGGGCAGCACACCAATCGGGCTCATGGTCTACGTGGACGATGCCGATGGCGTGTTCAAGCAGGCCGTGGCCGCCGGTGGCCGCGTGGACAAGGAAGTCAAAGACCAGTTCTACGGCGACCGCAGTGGCAGCATGTACGATCCCTTTGGCCATCTCTGGACCATCGCCACCCACGTGGAAGATGTATCGCAAGAAGAAATGAAGCGGCGCATGGCCAACTATGTGGCGGAGCAGCAGCACCTGCCTAAGGAGAAGACCGCCTGATTTAGTCCTATGAGGGCCGGCAGCCGATTCGGTGCCGGCCCTCCCCCTTCGTGCACCCGGTTCCTGGTTTCGGTTTCGGGCGGCAGGGCACCACAAAATGCGGTAGTGTCTCAGTTTGAATCTCGGGATTGGGAAGCTGACATCTAGTTGTTGGTCACAGCGACATCAGCCTGAACTCCGCGCCAGCCGGCTCAAGCTATACTGAAGAACTTCGGAGGGAGATCTGCAGCATGGCAAAACTTGTCTACGGATTGAGCCAGTCCCTCGATGGCTACGTCGACCATGCGAAGCTGGGGCCGCCTGCACCCGCGGCCCTCGGTCACTTCATCGGGGTGGTGCGCGGCGCGACGGGCCTCATTTACGGTCGCCGCATGTACGAGATCATGCGTTATTGGGACGAAGATCTTCCTGATTGGGACGCGGAGGATCGCGAGTTCGCGGTCGTGTGGCGGAGCCAGCCGAAGTGGGTCGTGTCGCATTCCCTCAAGTCAGTTGGCCCCAACTCGACGCTTGTCGCGGATGAAATCGAGAAGGTGATACGCAGGCTGAAGGCCGAGCTGGCTGGCGAGATTCAAGTTGCCGGACCAGTCCTGGCGCAGAGCCTGACCGAGGCCGGTCTTATCGATGAGTATCGACTCTACCTCCGCCCCGTCGTGCTTGGTGGTGGCCAGCCATTCTTCGCCGGCCCCCGGCCGCCGCTCCACTTGGTGGCCAGCGATTTAATCGCCGAGGACTTGATTCGGTTGACGTACGTTCCCGCTTAATCGCGCGACCCGCCCAACGGACTGGCTCAGAAATTCAAACTGAGACACAACCCAAAATGCGTGCCGTTTAGCTGAGAAATTGGCACAATGGAAAAATGATGGACCAGGGAGGGGACAGAAGCGGCGCGAACCGAGCCTCCGAACCGGCTCCGGAGCAGGGGACTGCGGCGGCAAAGAGAGGAGTGGACGCCGTGCGCGTATGTCCGAATTGCTCGGCGGAGCTGGAGGAGGTGCGCTGCAAGCTAAGCTGCCCCCGCTGCGGGTTCTTCCTAAGCTGTTCGGATTATTACTGATTTTCTTTAATCGCGACCGGCCAAAACTGCATCCTAACAATTCAGCTTCTTGGGCCCATACAGGCGAGAGTGGCGGAGGCAGGTTTTTATCGTTTCCCTGTCTTGGGCGCGGCCGAAGCACAACGATGTCAGGCCGGCCACGCCATGCTCGCCGTTTCGTTCTTTCCTCAGAATGCCTCGCGGACTGAAGTCCGCTCAGAATAAAAAGATATGCCTGATCACCCGGTTGAATCCGGGTGCTTCCACACTAACGCAGGCTTGGTTTTCCCAAGGCTTGATCTGCCGACTCAGCTTCGCGCGGGTTCGGCGGCGGGGGCGGGATGGGCGGCTTTGTGCACTGCGACAAGTTCCTGCAGAACGGAGCGCAGGCGGGTCAACTCCAGCGCGTTGGCGCCGTCGGAGAGCGCTGCTTGGGGATGGTCGTGGACTTCCAAGAAAATTCCGTCCACGCCGGCGGCGACGGCCGCGCGCGCCAGCAGGGGAATGAACTGGGGTTGGCCGCCGCTGACCGCGCCTTCGCCGTTGCTGGCCGCGGAAGGCAGTTGCACGGAATGAGTCGCGTCGAACACCACCGGCGCGAATTCGCGCATGATGGCCAGAGAGCGCATGTCCACTACCAGGTTGTTATAGCCGAAAGACGAGCCGCGCTCGGTTACCAAGATCTGTTCATTGCCGGCGGCGCGGCATTTCTCCACCGCGTGCCGCATGTCCCATGGTGAGACGAACTGCCCCTTTTTGATGTTGATGGCGCGCCCGCTGCGGGCTGCTGCTACCAGCAGATCAGTCTGGCGGCAGAGGAATGCGGGAATCTGGATGACATCGGCAATTTCCGCAACTCGCTGCACGTCCACGGCTTCGTGCACATCGGTCAGCACCGGCACGCGCACGGTGCGGGCAATTTTGTTGAGGATGCGCAGCCCTTCGTCGAGCCCCGGCCCACGATAGCTTTTCAGTGAGGTGCGGTTGGCCTTGTCGTAAGAAGCTTTGAAGATGTAGGGCAGGCGCAGGGCACGGGCCACGCCGCCGATGGATTCCGCCATCTTGACGGCATGCTCTTCGCTCTCAATCACGCAGGGCCCGGCGATAAGGAACAGTTCGCCAGCACCAATCTCGACGTTGCCGACTTTGAATGCGCTTCCCACGTCGTTTCTTTTACCACAGAGGACACAGAGTACACAGAGGAATCAATTTCCTTTATTTCGCGTTATTTTCAATGGGTGCCAACAAGAAGAATCCCAATCAGAAATTTTCAATCTTTAATCATCAATTATTTTCTCTGTGCTCTCGGTGTCCTCTGTGGTGAAAGAGTTACCGTCGCCCGAGTTTCTCCGGGCGCATGAACAACTCCACCTCCGCCCGTTCTTTTTGTTCCCGGCGCTGCAGCCCTTTCTGGTAGGCCGCGCCCACGAAGGCCTTGAACAACGGATGCGGCTCGAGCGGTTTGGACTTGAACTCGGGGTGGAACTGGCAGCCCAGGAAGTATGGATGGCCGGGTATCTCCACCATCTCCACGTAGGTGCCGTCTGGGGTTGAGCCGGAAATGCGCAGCCCGGCGGCGGTGAGCGGTCCTTCATACTCGCGGTTGAACTCGTAGCGGTGGCGGTGCCGCTCGCTGATCTCCAGCTGCCCGTAAACCTTATGCGCCAGCGTGCCCGGTTCGATTTTGCATGGCCACGCGCCCAGGCGCATGGTGCCACCCAGTTCCTCCACCCCGCGCAACTCGCGCAGCTTGTAGATGACGCGATGCGGTGTGGCGGGATCGAATTCGCTGGAGTTGGCGTCCTCCAGGCCGCACACATTGCGGGCGTATTCGATGCAGGCCGTCTGCATACCCAGGCAGATGCCGAAGTAGGGCACCTTCTTTTCGCGCGCGTAGCGGATACCGTTCAGCATGCCGGCTATGCCCCGCTTGCCGAAGCCGCCCGGCACCAGGATGCCATCGTAGTCTTCCAGTTGCGCCTCATAGCTGCGGTCGTCCGGATCCTTGGTTTCCAACCCTTCGGCTTCGATCCAGTTCACAGTCAGTTTCAGATTGTGGGCCAGCGCGCCGTGTACCAGCGCTTCCTTCAGCGACTTGTAGGAGTCTTCGTACTCCACGTATTTGCCGACAATGCCGATGGTGACCTCGTCTTTGGGGTTGTAGACACGGTGCACCAGTTCTTCCCAGGGCCCCAGGTCGCGCTCGCGAGCCCCAATGTGCAGATACTTCAGCGCCAGCGTGTCGACTTCCTCACGCGCGAATACGAGCGGCACCTCGTAGATAGAGGCCACATCTTTGGCCGTGATCACCGCTTCTTCTTCGACGTTGCAGAAGAGCGCAATTTTTGACTTGATCTCCTTGCTCAAGAAGCGGTCAGTGCGGCACAGCAGGATGTCAGGCTGGATTCCAACGCTCAGAAGCTCTTTCACCGAGTGCTGCGTGGGCTTGGTCTTGAGCTCGCCGGCCGCGGCGATGAACGGCACCAGGGTGGTGTGCACGAACAGCGTGTTTTCGCGGCCCAGTTCCTGGCGCATCTGGCGGATGGCTTCGATGAAGGGCAGAGATTCGATATCGCCCACGGTGCCGCCAATTTCCACGATGGCGACGTCCACATCCTGCGAGATCTTTTTCATCGCCGCCTTGATCTCGTTGGTGACATGGGGGATCACCTGCACGGTTTTGCCCAGGTAGTCGCCGCGGCGTTCTTTGGCGATGATCTGCTCGTAGATGCGGCCGGTAGTCCAGTTGTTATCGCGGGTGAGGCGGGCGTGGGTGAAGCGTTCGTAGTGGCCGAGGTCGAGGTCGGTTTCGGCACCGTCGTCGGTGACAAAAACTTCACCGTGCTGGAAAGGCGACATGGTGCCCGGATCCACGTTGAGATACGGGTCCATCTTCTGCATGTTGACTTTGAGTCCGCGGCTTTCCAGCAAGCAGCCGATGGAAGCGGCCGCCAAGCCTTTGCCCAGTGAAGACACCACCCCGCCGGTCACGAAGATATACTTTGCCGACATCGTCGCCTCGCTCGTCTAGATTGTTGGCTGGGAGCACGCCCGGAGTCCCCCGCCCGCGCATTTCTGGCGGGCTGCAGGGTGCGGATGGGGTGCACGAGCAATTATGGCAGAATTCCCAGCCGGGAACTAGTCCCCAAATAAGGAAGAAAAGATGGCGGCTGCGGCGGAACAGGCAGAATTCGATAACTCCTTGCGCCTGTATACCTACCGGCATGTTGTGGCCAGCGGCAAGGCGCCGACGGTGGCTCAGGCTGCTTCTGAGATGGGCAGCAACGAAGCCGCGGTTCGGGCCGCTTATGCCCGCCTGAGCGAATCCCACGCCTTCATGCTGACGGAAAGCGGAGAATTGTGGCGGGTAGCGCCTTTTTCCGCCATTCCCACCGCCTTTCCGGTGGAATCTGGCGGGCAAACCTACTACGCCAACTGCATTTGGGATGCGCTGGGAATTCCCGCCATGCTGGGTCAGGACGCCACCATTCCCTCCTCTTGCGCGTGCTGCAACCTGGAGATGAGACTGCTGGTGAAGGCGGGGTCCCTGCTTCCGCACGAAGGGCTGATACACGTGGCTGTTCCCGCCCGGCGTTGGTATGAGGATGTCGTATTTACCTGAAAAACCATTCTTCTGTTCCGGTCGGAACAGCACGTGGGCCGGTGGTGCCGGCAGTGGAATCGAGAACGCGGCGGTACCTTCTCGCTGCATCAGGGCTGGGAACTGGCCCGGCTATGGTATGGCGATCGGCTGAGTCTGAAGTGGCGTCCTTTCAATGCACGGGAGGCTCAGGGGGTTTTCGCCAGAGTCGGTTTGACGGGTGATTTCTGGAGCCTGAGCTAGCCTATCGCTCCCAAACTTCAAATCGGGCTCGAGATAAACACGGATGTCACGGATTCTAAAGAGATGTGCGCTTGAATCGGTGTCAATAAGTGAGTGCTCAGGCCAAGCGGGCATTACTCTCGTGACTTGGGCAAGTGACTGATTCCGCTTACCATGGAGTTGAAGTGTGAACGGCGAAGTGTGCCCGCTGAGCCGGGCGCAAGCGTACTTATGTCTTATCTGGCCGGGTTGCGATTGAAGCTGCAGGCGGCAGGAAGCCGAACCTTGCTGTACGTTATTGCCGTTCTCTTGCTCGTGGGCATGGCCGGGTGGCTGTTGGTGAGCCGCCCAGTAGCGAACCAGGCCCGAAATCAGTCGTCGGCGCTTCGCCGTGTGGCGCAGCGCACCGCCTCGCCTCCACCCACTCCCAAGCTGCAAATCAGCGACATCCGGCAGACCGGCCAGATCATAGAGCTTAAGGGCACGGCCGAGTGCGATGCTGCCGTAATGATCAATGGCGAGCGGGTGCCCCTGATCTTTGACCGTTGCGGCTTTAAACATTTTGTCGTTCTGCCCGAGGGCCCCTCCACCATCGCCGTGACCGCGCAAGGACCGGCCGGCGGCGTGAATACCCAGATGATCAAGGTGAATATCGAGTAAGTTCTTTTGACCGCCGAGCACGCCGAGTTCACAGAGAAAACCTGCTAAGAAAATCTGACCCAGTTCTGTGGGTGACGCCTGCACTTGCCCATTGTTCGCCCAATCCTATAGAGTGCTGCGCACTCATTTGAATTATGCAGGGATGAATCAGAGAGGGCTGATGGCCGAGCAACAGCAGGTGGTGTCCGACTTGCGGCGGCTGGCGACTCAAATCCGGCTGAGCGCCACGCGCATGGTCGCCATCCAGGGGTTCGGATACCTGGGCCAGGCCCTGTCCTCGGCCGAGATATTTGCCGTGCTCTTCGGCGGTGTTGTCCGCCCGGGCCGCGACCGGTTCGTGCTGGCGCCCGGCCACTACGTGATTGCGCTTTATGCCGCTGCCGCCGCGGTGGGCCTGCTCGATCCCACGGAGCTCGAGTCCTACGGGAAAGATGGCGCGCTGCTGGAGGCCATCGGCACGGAGCGCACGCCGCTGGTTGATCTGGTTTGCGGCTCGCTGGGACAGGGGCTTTCTGGGGCTATCGGCTTCGCCCTGGCGGCCCATTTTGCCGGCGGGGACCGCGATACCTATGCCTTCGTTAGCGACGGCGAGATGCAGGAAGGCCAGACCTGGGAGGCCGCCATGTTCGCCGCGCACAACCGCCATCGCATGGGCCGGCTGGTTGTGGTGGTGGACGTCAACAACTCGCAGGTGGATGGGCCGGTGACATCCGTACTGGCAATGGAGCCGCTGGCGGATAAATGGCGTTCCTTCGGATGGCGCGTGCTGGAGGTGGACGGCCACGATGTGGACGCACTTTCTCGCGCCTTGGCCAGCCGCTCTACGGATTCCGAGCCGCTGGTAGTGATTGCCCGCACCGAAATCTTCGGGCGCATGAAATCCATTCCTGCCAGCGCTGATGGGCACTTCATCAAGCTTGACCCCACTCTGGAGCTAGCGCTCATAAGCGAACTGGAGGCCGCGCTTGCATAAGCCTCCCTACCAGATCACGCTGAAGCCTTATGGCCAAGCTCTGCTGGAGTTGGCGCGCAGGAGGCCTGAAATAATCTGCCTGGGCGCAGACCTGACCCGCCAGACCGAAACCGATATATTTCGCGACGCCATTCCCGAGCGCTTCATTAATGTGGGCATGGCCGAAGCCAACATGATGGGCATAGCCGGCGGCTTGGCGCGCGCCCGGCATATCGTCTTCGTGAACACCTTCGGCGTGTTCTGCACCCGCCGCTGTTTTGACCAAGTGGCCATGTCCATCGCCTATCCCAAACTGAACGTAAAAATTGTTGGCTTCATGCCCGGCCTGTCGAGCCCCGGAGGTCCCAGCCATCAGGCGGTTGATGATGTGGCGCTCATGCGCGCCCTGCCGAATATGACGGTGGTGGAGCCCGCAGACGCGGTTGAGGTGCGGCAAGCCGTAGCGGCGATAGCCGACCGTCCCGGGCCCGTGTACATGCGGCTCAAGCGCGGCGAGACGCCCATAATTTTCGACGAGAGCCATCGTCTGGAGTTGAATAAGGCCCAGGTCTTGACCGGCAATGATCACAGCGAGGTTTGCATTATCGCGGGCGGGATGATGATTCCCGCCGCCCTGGCAGGCGCGCAGGTGCTGGAGAGCCACGGGGTGAGCGCCGTGGTGCTCAATGTCCCGGTCATCAAGCCGCTCGACGCCGCGACGATCGTAGGCGCGGCGCGGCACAGCCGCATTGTCATCACGGCCGAGAACCACAACATCATCGGGGGGCTGGGCTCAGCCGTGGCCGAGGCGCTGGCAGAAGCGGGATCGGCCGTGCCCCTGCGGCGCGTCGGCATTGCCGACGTGTTTGGCGAATCCGGCAGCCGCGAGTTTCTCTTTCAGCGCTATGGCTTGAGCACGCAAAACATCCTCGACGTGGCTTGGCGCGGTTTGGGGCTTGGCGGCCCGTCGCCCGTTGCGCCGGTAGTGGAAAGTGTTCCCGGCGCTTATGCGCCGGTTTGAAGCCGGTTCTAAAACCACTTGGTCGCAAGGAAGGAATCACACATGGCTTTCATCCGCACGCCCGAATTTGATGAATATAAAGAGCGGTTCAAGGAGCATTACAAGCTGGAGCGCCGCGACGATGGCGTACTGCTGGTGCAGGCGCACACCCGCGGCGGGCCCATTCAACTGAGCGTTGAGAACCACCGCTCGCTGGGGCAAATGCTGAAGACCATCGGCGCCGATCCCAAAAACGAAATCCTCATCCTGACCGGCTCCGGCGACGAATTCATGATGGATTCCGACAGCAACGGCTTCAAGCTGGAGGAGGAGGACCTTGCCTACTGGGCATACGAGTACGCCTACAAGGACGGTCGCATCAACGTGAGCGCATTGATCAACGACCTCGAGATTCCCACCATTGGCGTGCTCAATGGCCCGGGGTTCCATACCGAGATCTGCCTGATGTGCGACCTGACCATCTGCAGCGAGG
>DASSQB010000220.1:0-3098 GCA_035702725.1 Terriglobales bacterium
AGCTACGGCGGGTACATGACCATGATGGGTGTCACCAAAGCGCCTGACGTGTGGGCTGCGGGCGTGCCGATTGTTCCCTTCGTCAACTGGTTCACGGAAATCGCAAACGAGGACCCCGTTCTGCAGCAGTCTGATCTTGCCACCATGGGCGATCTGGAGCAAAACAAGGCGCGGTATGAAGACCGTTCCCCGATCAACTTCATTGACCATGTGAAAGCACCGCTGCTGCTGCTGGCCGGCGGACACGATCCGCGTTGTCCGAAAGAAGAGACCCTCCAGGTGGTGGAGGCTATCAAGAAGCGTGGCGGAGTGGTGGAGTATAAGGTTTTCGAGAATGAAGGCCACGGCTTCGCGCGCGTGGAGAACCAGATTGACGCCTACAAGAGGGCAGCAGACTTCCTGAAGGCGCACGTGCCTCCGGCAGACTGCGGCTGCACGCTAAAGGAGTAACGACAGAATTGTGGCTCGCTGCCGATCGGGCCGCTCCCCTACTTTCCCCCCGCCGCCGTCGGATTGGTCAACTTCTCGAAGAAATCCCCTGCATTCCAGCGCGGACGCTCGCCCTGCTGGGCGATCTCATAGCCCACGGCGAAATCCACGCGTGTGCATTTTGCTGCCGCGTTGAAGTCGAGGGGTTGATTCATGTCGTCGCTGGGCGTGTGGTAACGGGTAGACTCCCAGTCCAACTGCAGCTTCCTGCCGTCGAGCTTCGGGTCCACCGTTTTGTATCCCTCGCCGATGTACACCGCCGGCACACCCTGCTTGACGAAGGAATACTGGTCGCTGCGCACGAAATAGACCTCCTCCGGGATGGGATCGGGACTGACCTCGAGACCCATGTGGCGCGCCACGTCATCCACGACCGTCTCCAGGCTGGAGTGCTCCCCGCCGAGGGGCACGATGTCTTTGAAGTCATAGAGCAGGGAGATTTCGTCCATATTCACGTTGGCGGCGATTTGGGAAATGGGCACGGTGGGATAGTGCGCGTAATAATCGGAGCCCAGCAGGCCTTCCTCTTCCCCGGTGACTGCCAGGAACAGCAGGGAGCGGCGAGGCGGCTTGGGCAATTGGGAGAATGCGCGGGCAATCTCGAGCAGCGCGCCGGTCCCGGAAGCATTGTCAACGGCGCCATTGAAGATGTTGTCTCCATTGACGAACCTTCCCATGCCGAGGTGGTCGAGGTGGGCGCTGAACACCACGTACTCGTTCTTCAACCGCGGATCGGAACCAGGGAGAATGGCCGCGATGTTGGGACTCTGCAGCTCGGAATAGCGGGTGACGGTGCGCATGGATACGGTCACCGGCAGGGGGAAGGCTTGCGGCTGGCTATCCAGGGCAGCCTGCAGAGCGTCTTTCCACGGTTTAGACGCGCCTTCGAACATGGCGGCGGCAGCGCTGGAGCTGATCCAGGCATAGCCCCGGATCGCGGGGTCGGCATCATTGGGTCTGCCCTTCTCGTCCAGCCAACGCAGGGCAGGAGCATGGAAAAAACGCGCCAGGCGGGGAAATGGCGTGCGCTCCTCCTGTCTCCCGCTCCACACCGCGAGCAAGCCGATGGCGCCGTGGGCAGCGGCATTGCTCAGTTTCTGCTCCGCGGAAGAGTAATGCGCGCCCGGAGCAGACGGAAGTCTGGGTGGAGCGCCGTACAGCGCAAGCACGATCTTGCCGCGCACATCCACGCCGGCGTAGTCGTCGTAGTTGAATTGCGGCGCGGTCACACCGTAGCCGACGAACGCCACGGGAGCTTCCGCAGTGGCGTCGGGCAAGAGCGGGTGGCCACGCATCATGTAGTCCTCATCCATGGTCAGCGTCCGAGCTGACCCGTCGCGCTTCACCGTCAGCGAACTCTGCTCCCGCACCAGTTCCATCTGGCGGAAGTGCACGTTCTGGAAATACGATCCGTTGACGCCCGCGGGCTTCAGGCCCATGGCTTCATACTGAGCGCGCACGTAGTTGGCGGCCAGCTGAAAACCCCGAGTGCCCGTCCCACGGCCCTCCAGCAGGTCGTCTGCCAGGAACTCCATGTGGGCGCGGATGGCCTCAGGGCGAATTTGCTGGAGAAGCTGCTGCGGGGGGAAATCCAGCGGGCCGGCCTGGGCCCGCAACAGCGAAATCAACATGACGACAGAAAGCAGCGAGAACAGATGCTTTCTTCGCAAAAGGACTACCTCCCGGCGAAATGAATGCAACGCCGCGTCACATTCTACAACCCGCCTCATGAAATTCGCCGGCTATGCTTACGAGCGAAGCGAGGGCGAACTCGAGACCAGGGTTAGACGTGTCTCAGCCGCGAGTGGTATCACAAATGGCTTTGACCAGCCCTGCAATGGTGTATCTCTTCGCTTCCACCGCGACCGTCAGACCCAGGTCCCGCAGGGTTGAAGAAGTCACCGGGCCGATAGAGGCAAGCTTGACCCCGGCAAGCAGGTCGGTGTGGGCGGGGCGCCCGCTGTGCCCGAGCAGCGTCACAAAATTCCTCACCGTCGAGGAACTGGTGAACGCGACCACATGCGGTCGCAGCTTGGGATTGTTGAACGCCGAGCGCAGCCGCCTGCGGGAGGTTCGCGGAACCACGGTCTCGTAGGCTTCAACCACATCCACCTGCGCGCCGAGTTTCCGCAGGTCGCGAGGGATAACGTCGCGGGCGATTTTGGCGCGGGCCAGCAGCACGCGCTTCCCTTGCACCTTATCGCGCAAGCTCTTGACCACCGACTCGGCCACGTATTCTTCTGGAACCACGTGAACCTTCAGACCACGTTTCTCGATCGCTTGCCTGGTGGCGGGGCCGATGGCTGCTACTTTCAAGTGCTGCAAGTGCCGCTTCGTGAGCCGCAGCCTCTTGAGGCGCTCCCAGAGGGCGTCAACACCGTTTACGCTGGTGAGAATCAGCCAGTCGTAGGCGGCGAGATTCTTGAGGGCGGTATCCAGTGGCCGGCAGGAACGTGGTTTGCGGATTTCGATGAAGGGGATTTCGATCACTCGCGCGCCGATCCTCCGTAGGCGGGAAGACAGCGCGCCGGCTTGATGGCGGGCACGGCCGACCAAAATGCGAGCGCCGGCCAGCGGTGCTTTCAGCTTGCCCGCAGCCCGTTGGCGCC
>DASSQB010000221.1:0-2400 GCA_035702725.1 Terriglobales bacterium
CTTAGTGACTTCGTTAAGGGACACGAAGGTCGTTTCCAGTTCTACACGCAGAGACTCGACGCCGGTTACTCTGCGCCGGGACAGCTGACGATCAAAGACACGGAGCAATACGGCGGCATGTTCAAAATTCCGGTGACTAGCCGCCTGAGCCTGATGGCCAAGGCCGATCAGAGGACCCAGGACCAGGGGCTCGACACGCGGGCGATGGAATTGGACCTGACCTATAAGGTAACGAACAGATGGAGCTTCAGCGCCGGCGTGCGCGACGATATGCGTAAGGATAATTCGCCGGTTGTCCCACTGACTCAGGAACAGGGTGAGCGCACGGACACGGTCGCGCAGATAAAATACAGCCCGAGTGACACCTGGAGCGCCTACCTCTTCGGCCAGGACACGGTCGCGACAAGTGGCGGCCGTCCAGACAACAGTCGCATAGGCTTGGGCGGATCCTATCGCCTGACGAAACGCTTCCGGATTGATGGTGAAGCGTCTGACGGAGACCTTGGTCCCGGCGGAAAGATCGGCACCAGCTTTCTCTATTCTGAGCGGACGAGTCTTTACCTGAATTATTCGCTGGAAAACGAGCGGACGGACAACGATCAACTCGTCCACAGCGGCAGCTGGGGCAACTTGGTCTCAGGCGTGAAGACGCGGCTAGGCGACAGCTCCAGCGTCTACCTAGAGGAGCGTTACCAGACCGCCGCGTCGCAGAGCGGCCTCACGCACGCCACCGGAATCAACCTTGTGACCAAAGAGCGATGGAATTTCGGCGGTAGCGGGGAGTTTGGCAACCTGTTCGACTCCCAGACCGGCGCCGAGATCAAACGCAAGGCAGCCGGAATCCACCTGGGTTACGGCCTGGACAAGATACAGTTCTCAAGCGCGGTCGAGGTTCGCCGCGACGATGCGGAACAGCCCGACCTGAGTCATACCATACAGACTGTGTTGCTGTTGCGTAACAACTTCAAATACCAACTCAGTCCCAGCTGGCGCTTAATCGGCAAACTGGACCACTCGATCAGTAACAGTACGCTGGGTGATTTCTATGCCGGAGGCTACACCGAGGGGGTGGTCGGCTACGCATACCGGCCGGTGCGCAACGACCGGCTGAATGCGCTGGTCAAATACACATATTTCTATAACGTCCCAACCACGGACCAGTTTGGTTTGCAGAACACCGCGACCGAGTTCCTTCAGAAGAGCCACATTGCAGCGCTTGATCTTACCTACGACCTCACAGCCAACTGGTCCGTGGGCGGCAAGTACGCTTACCGTTTGGGTGAGGCAAGCCTCGACCGCGTGCAGCCCACTTTCTTCAACAATACCGCGCAGCTCTCCGTCTTGCGGCTGGACTATAGGTTCCTCAAGCAATGGGACACCCTGGCCGAGGTCCGACAGCTTGGCCTGCCAGATATCAATCAACGCCGCCGCGGCGTCTTAACCGCGATCTATCATCACATCACCAAAAACCTGAAGGCGGGCGTGGGCTACAATTTCACTGACTTCTCTGACGAGCTGACCGACCTCAAGTACAACCACAGGGGCATATTCGTAAATCTCATCGGCACCAAGTGACGCCCGGGATTCTTTGGAATATTTGAGTAGTCCATAACTCGTCCAGCCCGTACTTCTGGCGATTTCGCTACGGTAGCAAAGTCCCATATAACAGGGACAAGCCGGGAGCGGCGCCGCCTATAAAGAGGTTAGGCTGCTTCTGTTCATCGTGGGCCTGATTCACACGGAAAACTTTGGATCACCTTCAACGACTTTGGTCTCCAGCTTTGGAGTCTCGCCCTTGCGCCATAGTGGTGCATGGAATTTGACGCGATAATTTAACGGGCCACCGTCCGGTCGATCGGATCGATTAACGGGCCGCTCGATGCAGACAAATTCTGTCTCCAGGTCATTGTTGCTGACGCGCACCACTGCATACCCGTGCCCGCCGATATCGACAAAAGAAAGATGGGGAGACATTTGCCGATTGGATTGCTCTCTCGCTTTAGTGATGTCGCCGGACTTGACGTATTCCAGGCACGACCGCACGCCATGCCGCAGAAGCATGTTGATCATCGGCTGCGGGGCCTGGTCCTGGGGCCCTTGTCCAACCCAAAGGGGGCGAAGCGGTTCGTCCTTTGGGAAGCGATATTGATTGGCTTCCCATCCTCCCGGGGCTGAAATAGAGCCGGTGACAAAAGCCAGGCCTACCGGTTCAAACTTCTTGGGTGGCAGAAACTTGGCAGAACGGCCGGCCCAAAAAGAATGGAGGTCGCCTGCCACGGTGGCAAAGCCTGTAATTCCGTGGTCCCGGATGAAATCATAGATCTCGCCTTTTTCCAGGAAGGCAGTCGAAACATCGCCGGCCAACGTGAGTGCGTAGCCCTCTCCGGGCCACTTTTTGGC
>DASSQB010000222.1:0-6294 GCA_035702725.1 Terriglobales bacterium
AGTTTCTTGCGGCCGCGCTCAAACCCCTCTGCTCCGCCACTTGCCCCAGTTCGATGGCGGCCTGATTCTGCTCGGCTGCATCCCGCAGGAAGCTCTTGTCCGAGCGGCTGAGGCTGGCGACCCGTTGCCCAGCTCCAGACACCCCGGCCTGGGCTTCCAGGACCTGTGCCGAACCGGGTACGAGGAGCAAGGCGGACATCAGAAGCAAAGGCAGACATCGTCGAAGACTTTCCGGACAGTGGCTGCGAAGGGCGCGCATGGTCAATTGAATTACCACAAGCCGCGCCTATTTGCCAAGGCGACCGGCAAAGTTCTGTTATTTTTCTGATGAACCGGAGCGGCGAGATGATAGCCGACCGGCTCGCATCCGGCTACAATGCCGAGCGACAGCAGGAGGAAAATTGGCAAACCTGTCGGCAAACGAATATCTTGCCCTGGCTGAGTTTCGCCATCAGCTCGAACGCTTTCTGCAGCGGCGGCGCCGGGCCGCCCGCCAGGCCGGATTACAGCCAAAGCAATATCAGCTGATGCTGGCGGTGAAGGGCATGCCGAAAGGGCAGCGGCCCACCGTGGGCGAAATCGCTGAGCGGCTGCAGATCCAGAACCACAGCGTGGTAGAACTTGTGGACCGCCTGGAAAAACGCCGCTACATCGAACGCCAGCGCGACGACCATGATCGCCGCGTTGTGCGCTTGATCCTTACCCCTGCGGGCGAGGCAGTGCTCCGCAAGCTGGTTACCCACAGCTTAATGGAACTAAGAACCGAAGCCCCGGCTTTGCTGCGTTCGCTGACGGGGGTCCTCCGCAAAAAATGATTTCCGTCGGGTCAGCGGGATGAGAGCGCCTTGTCTGCGGCCTCCTTCTCCAGTTCCAGCCGCTTCCTTCTATCCAGATAGAAGAGCATGAACAGAACGCCGCCCAGGATCAGCAGTGTAAAAGCGCCGGCGATCTGGAGCACCCTGCTCATAATGGCGGTGTAGCGTCCGGAATTAGGGTCGTAGTGGGAGCAAAAGAGCAGCACTTCATCCGACAGCGAACCGATTCTTTCCTCGGACGACTGCACCAGGGCCAGGCGCAAATCCTGTGCCGGATAATCAATGCCGTAGAAATACTGGGCTACTTTGCCGCTGGGGGTAAGGACCACGATGCCGGTAGCGTGCGCATACTGCTGCGTCTGCGCATCCCAGGCGTAATGGAATCCGACCGCCTGAGTCAGCGCTGTAATTTCCGCCTGCTGCCCGGTCAAAAAATGCCAGCCTTCGGCTGCCTGGGGCTGGTCGTAACTGGCAATGTAAGTCTGCTTGCTGGCCGCCGCGAGCGCAGGGGTTTCCCGAGGATCGAAACTTACGGTCAGCACGTTGAATTGCTGGCTGATGCGGAAGGGAAGCTGGCGGAAGGCGTGAGTGGCTCCGGCCAGCACCTGGCTGCACAGCATGGGGCAGCGATAGTAAGCCAGAATCAGCACTACCGGCTTGCGTCCGAAATAGTCGCCCAGGCGTACCGGCTTGCCGCTTTCATCGCGGAAAGCGAGATTGAGCGGGACTTGAGTGTCCAGTTTCTGTTCGTAGCGGACGTTCTTGAGGATGGCGGGAAGCTGGCCGGAGGGCGTCCCTGCCGGGGCCGCAGCGGGTATTCCCTGTGCCATTGCCGGCAACTCGCCAACCAGCGCAGCACCGATGATAAGGAAGAGATAAAGGGAGAATCGAGATAACCACCTGGGGATCACCAAGACTCCTGGGCCGCGCTCACGGCGGAAGAAGATAGTATAGCCCTGCCGCTCCGTAGCGCGGGGAGAGCAGGTTGCAACAAAAGAAAAACCCAGAGCGCGAGCCCCGGGTTTTTCGTCCTGCCCCCTGAAGTTCAGTTGCCGCTTGCGGAAGGCAGCACACCGTAAACCACCGCGACCTCTGGACTCACACCTGCCCTGGCCAGCTGCCGCTCACGGGGATGAACCTGCAGCGTGCGGACGCAATCATCGGCGCTCGTCCAGATTTCCGCCAGGAAGTATTCGTCGCCGTAGCGATGGAATACCAGCTTCGGAGTGCTGATTTTGTCACGCCACTCGGTGGTGTTCGGCGTCATCAGCTCGACACCGCGCCTGCCGTTTGACAGCTGCATGACCTGGCCCAGACCGGACCGGGCGATGTAGTACTCACCAGCAGGAAGCACCCCGTATGCGGCGCTGAAGCTGAAGGGTACATCAGCCTTGATCATGGCCTGCGCATGGCTGGGTGTGGCCGCCAGGGTCACGAAAGCAACACAGGCCACCAGAGCGATAATCGCGTAGTTTTTCATTGTCGTTCTCCTCTCTCCGGAAATCATTGGCCGCCTCGCGACCGCCTATGCAGAGTGCATTCCAGGGGCCACACAATCGGACTCCTAATAAGTTTTGGGAAAGCGCGAGAACCACTTTGCTATCAATGAGATTTGCTCGCACACGCGAGCAGGGGAGCGTGCTCGCCGCTGCCTCTCATTCGCGCTAAAGCTATCGGATCGGATAGCTCATCTATCCGATCAGATAGTTGGGAAACCTGGATTCCGGCAGCCCGGAATTGAACCACAATGCTGCCGCGGCGCCCGGTTCCGGAGCTATGCTAAGCAGAACAGAACGGGAGGGAATATGTCCCCGGCCCTGATTGCGATTGCCGGTCCCCTGAATGGGACAACAGTTGAATTGGAGGCGCCGGAGGTATGCATTGGGCGCGAAGCCGGCAACCAGGTTTGCGTGCAAAGCGCCTGGGTATCGCGCCGCCACTGCGCGCTTCGCCGGGAAGGCAACACCGTGGTGGTAGAGGACCTCGAGAGCCGCAACGGCACTTTCGTTAATGGAATTCCCATTAGCCGGCAGGAACTGAAGCACGGCGATCTGCTGACGGTGGGTGACTGTTCATTTCGTTTTGTGTGCCAGGCCGAGGCGCCGGCTACACAATCGGCGGCGGTGGAATTAGAGGAAACCACAACGGCGCTTCTGGCCCCGCTTTGGCTGCCCTCGGTTGAAGCTTCCTGCTCGGAGGCCAAAGCTGCGCTGGGAGCGGGGCTCAATCCGCGAACGCTGCGCGACCTGAGCGCCCTGCTCACCATGGCCGGCAAGACGGCTTCGGTAGAGGACTCCGAATCTCTTTATTGGCAACTCCTGGGCATGATCTTCGAAGTTATTCCCGCCGAGCGCGGAGCAATTCTGCTGACCGGGAGCAATGCCGAAGACCTCTCGCCCGCCTTCGCCTGGGACCGCGCCTCGGGCCCTGACCGGCCGGTGCGGGTCAGCCGCACAGTAGTGCGCCAGGTGCTGGAGCGAAGGTCGGGGGTGATGGTTAACGACGTCGCCGGGGACATCGCACTGCAAGATGCTCAGAGTTTGCGGGTGGAGGGCGTGCGCTCGCTGCTTTGCGCGCCGTTGCTGGCCGGCGAGCGCGTGCTGGGCGCCATTTATTTGGACTGCAGCCGAGGCGGGGCTTGTTTTGATGAGCAGCACCTGCAGATGCTGACCGCCGTTGCCGGCCTGGCAGCGCTCGCCTCGCAGCGCGTGTGGCGTATGGAGTCGCTGAAAAATGAGAACCAGCGCCTGCGGGCCGATCTGAAGCTCGACCATAGTCTGGTGGGGGAAAGCTCCGCTCTCCGTCGAGCGTTGGAGCGTATTGCCAAAATTGCCCCCTCGGACTCCACCGTGCTGTTGTGCGGCGAAAGCGGAACAGGCAAGGAACTGGCGGCGCGCGCTCTGCACAGCTCCAGTCCGCGGGCACAGAGCCCGTTCGTGGCCATCAATTGCGCCGCTATTCCAGAGACTTTGCTGGAAAGCGAGTTGTTCGGTTACGAGAAGGGCGCCTTCACCGGCGCGGCGGGCCAGAAGAAGGGACAATTTGAGGTGGCCAATGGCGGTTCCATTTTTCTCGACGAAATCGGGGAACTGGCGCCGGCGCTGCAGGCCAAGCTGCTGCGCGTGCTGCAGCAGCGCGAGTTCGTGCGCCTGGGCGGAACCCAGCCCATCAAGGTGGATGTTCGCCTGATCGCGGCCACTAACCAGGACCTTCGTGCCGCCGCCGATGAAGGCCGCTTCCGCAAAGACCTATTCTTCCGCTTGAACGTGGTGGCCATCACCATGCCGTCATTGCGCGAACGTGGGCAGGACATTCCCTTGCTGGCGAATTACTTTCTCTCCCGTTACAGCCAGCGTTGCAAGCGGCGGGTGAGGGGAGTCTCGCCGCAGGCCATGGAGTGCCTCCGGCGCTATGACTGGCCGGGCAATGTGCGGGAGCTGGAAAATGCCATTGAGCACGCCGTACTGCTGGGCGCGGAGGAGGTGGTCATGCCCGAGGACCTGCCGGAAGTGATTGCCGAAGGCCAGGCTACGGATTCAGGGCAGGGGAGCGGCTATCACGCCGCCATCAGCGAACTTAAGAAGAAGCTTATTGTGCAAGCCTTCCAGCAGGCTGGGGAGAGTTATACCGAGGCCGCGCGTCTGCTGGGAGTGCATCCCAACTACCTCCACCGGCTGATCCGCAATTTGAATCTGAAGGCGGCCTTGCGTGCCGCGGGGGAAAGGCCGGCGGACTAGCACCTATTCACCGATTGATTTGGAACCTCTTCACCGCGGCTGAACGCAGATCTGGGCCGATTTTCGTCTTCTTCCATCTCATTTAGAATGGCTGAGCAGGCTCGCTGAACGAGCTTGCACGACAATTCGACTCCGGCGCGTCCGCAGACCACTCGGCACGCCGATAACGCGGAGATGGGTGAGTGGTTGAAACCGCACGCCTCGAAAGTTGAGGCGTTTAGGCGGCGTCTGAGCCGCCTGCCGAAATCCTGAGCGAAGCGAAGGACCTCGGTCTCGCGGTGACAACCAGCACTGACGCGGAGAGATGGGTGAGTGGTTGAAACCGCACGCCTCGAAAGCGTGTATACGGGGAACCGTATCGGGGGTTCGAATCCCTCTCTCTCCGCCATATAGCCTACCTGCCTATATGTGCCTCAATTCCGAGTGCGCCAACACCCTGCGATTACGCGGGAACATTGTGCTACCTGTGAAAAACGGCATCCTTCAACAGGATTGAACTACCATCTAGATTGTATTATCATCTAGATTAGAACGAGAGGTTGAGCATGGAGATCGGCCTGTTTGAAGCCAAGCAGAAACTGTCAGAGCTCGTCGAGCGCGCCTCACAGGGGGAAGAGGTAGTCATCACCCGCCGTGGCAGGAAGCTCGCCCGGTTGGTTTCTATGCCCGCGCACCGCTCAAGGACACTAAAAGCAATCTTCGATTCCATCAGAGAGGCGCGCATCAAGCTGCCCAAGGGGGTGACCATAAAGGATCTGATAGAAGAGGGAAGAGGTTCGTGAAAAACCTGGTGATTGACGCATCGGTAGCGGTGGCCTGGATGGTGGATGCGCCTGTTCCTGACGTTGCGTCACGCGTTTTGAGGCTGATTGAAACGGGTACCACCGCCGCCGTCCCAGACCTCTGGTATTACGAGGTGTGTAACAGCCTGCTGACGGCGGAGCGCAAAGGACGGGCCGCACCGGCGTTGATTTCTTCTCTAGTAAGGGATATCGAGCGGCTGGCTGATTTCTTGGAAGCAAGCCCCACCACTCCTTCGCTTTTGATGGCCGCAGCTCGCGAATCCGGTCTGACGGCATATGATGCCGCTTACCTTGAACTCGCCCGGAGGCGAAAGTTACCGCTGGCCACCCTCGATGCCAAAATGCGCGCCGCCGCTCAAAAGGCTGGCATAGAGGTCCTCAAGTAGAGTTCATTTACTCTGGTTCGCGCGAAAGATCACGTAGGCGCGGATGGCGGCGGCGTCTTCTTTGGAAAGTTCCCTGGCGAAAGAGACCATGCCCTGCGACTGCAGCATGCCGCCGCGCACAATGTAAAACCACTGCTCGTTGGCCAGGGTGCTGGAATAGCGCAGGTCGGGCACCAGGCCGCCGCTTACCGCTACGTCGCCGTGGCAAGTAGAGCAGTACTTCTGAAACAGGTGCTCTCCTTTATGAAGGGTGGCGGCGCTGGCGGTAGAGGGCGGCGGATTCAGTCTGGGTGGCTCCGCTTCCGGCAGCGGCGGCAACTGGGCTTGTCCATCCAGCTTGAAAACCAGCATACGGCTGACGTTGCGCACGCGACCGGACTTGAACGAAACTTCGCCCGTCACCATGGGAAACACGCCGCCCCAGCCCACCAGCACGGCGACATACTGCTCGCCGTTGACTTCGTAAGCGACGGGTCCGGCCATGACGCCGGTTTGCGCCGGAAATGACCACAGCTTCTGGCCGTTATCGGCGCGATAGGCTTCGAAATTGCCC
>DASSQB010000223.1:0-9166 GCA_035702725.1 Terriglobales bacterium
AATGGGATTCGTTACTTCTATTCTACCCAGCCAGGCGGCCTGCCTGCGACCCCCAAATATCCACAGCATGTGCGATTTTGTGGCGCGGGCGCCCTCGCCCGCGGCATTTGATTTTAGACATTCAAGCCTCAATTGGCCCGAGTTGTGTGGGCACGGGGCTCCGCCCCGTGCAGGCCGGGCCCAGCCCGGCTGTTTCCGTAGAGCAAGAGACCCCGACGTTCGGTGTGAGGCGATTTGTAAAGATTGAGAAAGCCTGTTATCAGTAGTCATCGTGGTAAGCTTCATAATGCCAACACATTGTTAGGGATGTGCGGCAGTGAGAGTGGGGGCTTACTTCACATGCAAAACCTATTCGCTGCCATCTTCTTGGCAATGTTTTGGCACGTCGCCGCTGCTCAAGCAGCCGCGCCCCAAAAACCGGACTGGACTCCGCTGAAGTTTCTTGTCGGGCACTGGACCGCCGACGCAAATCCGCAAGAGCCGGGCGCCACGGGTTCGACTGGGTTTCGCTTCGATCTCGATGGCAATGTCCTCGTCCGCGAGAACAAGGCCGACTACCCACCGCAGGGCGGAAAGCCCGCGCAGCATCACCGCGACCTGATGGTGATCTACGCCGACGATTCCGGCGCGCTGAAAGCGACATATTGGGACAACGAGCCGCACACTATTTACTACGACGTCAGTGCAGACGCCCTAGGCGAAGTCTCGTTCCTCACCAACTCAGCTGCGAAAGGGCCGCGCTTCCGGCTGACATACAACCGGGTTAGCGATTCGAACGTGACCGGCCGGTTCGACATCGCGATGCCCAGCGGTAACTTCAAACCGTACAAGACATGGACCATGCATCGCGACTGAACTGCGCGCCCATGCGCCCATGATTCGCTTGTCCGCTACACAAGAACGGGAGCCAGGAGCATAAGGGCTCGATCTCACCCAAGTGGCAGCAGCAACTGGCGTAAGCTACAAATCCCGTGATGATTGCCGAGAAATCGCCATCCCACTCTTTAGCCGCTGGAAATAGCCCCAGAAATGGTGCAAGATCCTCAAAGTATGTGAAAGCCTGATTACGACAGTTACGCAGCCTACTCCTTGGTAAAGCACTAAAATCGTTGCAATCGAAAATGCTACGTCGATTCCTTATCGTAGTTGCTGTTCTTCTCCTGATTGCATCCTTCTGCAACGCCCAGACGCAGGCACATTCATCCCATGCTCAAGAATTGGCCGTGGCTGCGCAACAACGCGATGCAAAGCTGTATTCACAAGTGATTCGGGCGGAGATGAAAGCTGAGAGCCTAGGTCAGCACGATGCCATTTGTCTCGCTCTCCCGCATTATTCTGACCCGAGCAAGTCGTTGCTCAAGGCACTCAAGTCAGATGGGCTGAGTGTGCAGAAGTCAGATAAGTGTCTTTTTTGCGGCTACGAAATTCGTGTGGAGGGGAGCACGCCAGATTCAGTTCGTGTCCAGCTCGTTGACGTGCGATATATAGATACCGACCTTGCAGTGATTCTCCGCGATGGCGTCTACGCAATTGAGAAGGACGCGACAGGCAAATGGAACATCAGCGACTACAAAGCTTTTCAGCCGTCCGACAGAAAGTGATTGGCGTAATATCGCCTTCACGTAACTTTGACAGAAAGAATGAAACGAGAGTTTATTCCCGCAGACGCAACGATAGCTGACCTCAAGAAGCAGGCTGCCGATTGCGATGAGCGGGCGGCGAAAGCCGCCGAGCCTCTGGCCTCTGAGCTACGAGAAAGGGCGAAGCAGTTGCGGACGTGGATACAAGAACTGCGTTCTGGTAGATGGACGGCGGTTGTCCCAAAGACTGATAACGAGTGATAAATCGCCTTCGCGTAAATCACGAAATTCCAGTACCTTCAGTGCAGAATCATGGCTGGTTTCTTAGAGGACGTATTCAAGACCCGCACTGACAACAACCGTAGAGGCACGGTCAGTGAAGAGTGGAACCATGTCCTCCTCTTGCGTGACCTCGAACGGTTGATTGCAGACGGCGCAATTGAGCGACTTAGCTGCCCGAAGCCTGAGGAGCCGGACTTCCGCAACAGGCAGTGCTTTCGCGACCTCGGCACAGGCGAAGTCTACGTGTATGTTGCGGGCTGGGAGCGAGGTTCGCCGGAGTTCAGAAAATTGGCTAACGATGATTGGTGATAAATCGCCTTATCACTTTTCATCTACTCACCGCACTCCGCCTACGGCTGCAGGCATGCACCCACCTGTGGCATCCTGGAGACCCCCGGATGCAAAGGAAAAAGGATTGCCAGTGAAACCGCGCAGGGCCCTGATCATCCTCCTTATGTTTGCCTTCGCTTCCCTGGCTGCCGCCCAGCCGGTGCGCATCATTTTCGATACCGACATGGGCAACGATATTGACGACGCCCTCGCCCTGGCCATGCTGCACGCCTTCGAGAGCCGCGGCGAGGCCCGGTTGCTGGCGGTCACCATCACCAAGGACAACCGCTGGGCCGCGCCTTACGTAGACCTGGTCAACACGTTTTACCGGCGGGGCGACATTCCCATCGGCGTGGTACACAACGGCAAAACGCCGCAAAGCAACCCCATGATCCAGGTTCCGTCGGAACGTAAGCGCCAGGACGGCAGCTACGTGTATCCCCACAAGATTACCGACGGTAGCCAGGCGCCCGAAGCGGTCAGCCTGCTGCGAAAAGTTTTGGTGCGGCAGCCCGATGGCAGCGTGGTGCTTGTGCAGACCGGCTTCAGCACCAACCTGGCGCGCCTGCTGGATTCCGGGCCCGACGGCGCCAGCCCACTCAGCGGCCGGGATCTGGCCGCGAAGAAAGTCCGCCTGCTGGTGGCCATGGCGGGAAACTACGTCTCCCCCAAGCCGGAGTTCAATGTGGAAACCGATGTTCCCTCAGCCAGCAAACTGTTTGCGGAGTGGCCCGCACCGATTGTGGTCAGCGGCTACGAAGTCGGGGAATCCATGCTCTTCCCCGCCAGCAGCATCGAGCACGACTTCTCTTATGTGCCCGATCACCCGGTGGCAGAGGGCTATCGCCTGCTGATGAAGATGCCCTACGACCGGCCAACCTGGGACTTAACCGCGGCACTCTATGCGGTTTGGCCGGACCACGGCTTTTTCGACCTCTCGCTTCCCGGCAGGATCACCGTGCTGCCCGATGGCGGGACCGAGTTCACGCCCGATCCCAAAGGCAACACACGCTACCTGATCGCGACCCCAGCTCAGCGCCGGCGCACGCTGGAAACCATGATCCTGCTGGCCAGCCAGCCTCCACAGCAGGCGTGCGCCGCCGTAGCGCATTAAACCTCGCTGCGCATGTATTGCCGCGGGTGCTCCCGCCCATGCACTTCGCACTATGACTCTGCCTTGACTCGGGAAAGCTTCGGTGGCACCATACGCCCTACACCGCCTCTCTGCAGAGCAGTTCTTGGGCAGGTAACCCCATTCCACCCAGAGGCGTACGGCCTGGTTCCCAGGACGAACGAACCCAGCGGAACAGACGACTACCGGCAGAGTCACAAGAACACTGAAACATTCTCGTCGCCCCATGGGGGAATCGTCCTTCTCTTAAGCTTGAAATTTAAGCCGGAGGCAATATGAAGAGAACAAGCACCCATCCCGCCTCACGGCGGGCTTTCCTCGGAACAATCGCTGGCGCGGGCACGGCATTAGGAGCGAGCCTCCTCTGCCCGAAGCCGGCTCACGCCAGTGGTGAAGATGGCGACACGCAACCCACGCCCTGTGCTCTGCTCAATCCCATCCCTGGAGGTTTGGCGCCGTTCAAGCCCTTCGCGATCTTTATTCACCACAATCCTCTCAATCCCGCCTTGCCTCTGGCCGGCATCAACGATCCCTCACAGATAACGGATTTCGACGGCTTTGTTGGCTTGACGCACATCCGTGGCGGCGGCACCGGAACTAACACCGATACCGGAGAGACCACCCCGCTGGCTTACCAGGCGGACATGGGCTTCGGCCAAGGCCGCTTTATTGGTACGGACGGCCATCAGCACCAGGGGACGTTCGCCTTTGTTTGACTTGACGTCTACACCGGTCCGGCTGGATCGGCCGTACTCACCGAACAGATCCACGATTTTAACGTGCACATTGATTCCAACGATGTCTTCTGGATGGTGCGCGTGCCGCACGGCTCTGTCGAGGTTGACTTCGATGACGCCAAGGCTAGCCTAAAGGTGCAGCACTTGGCGGTTTTCGACGACCACGACATCGCCAATTCTCTGACCTTCGGGCTTGGGCTTCCAGGTGGCCTGGGCTTCCCCTATCCCGCTATTGCGCCAGTCGCCCCCACGCGCGCTATTGTCTCCTTCGACGTGGAGTGGAATGGGTTGGTCGCGGAGGCGCAGATTCACAATACTGGGCAGAACTTCAAGGGTTCGTTTCTCTCCACCGGAGCGACCATCAGTTGGTCGGCTGAGGCGCCCGGCTTCCGCTTCCAGTCGGAGCCGCCTGATCCGGCGCGAAATTTAATTTCGGTGCTGGGGCACGAGCAGAATGGATTTTTCTTTAGTTGAGTGAACGGGGTAACACTTCTTGGTACGTTCGAGGTGACGCGCAGTGCGCTCGTAAAGCTCGCCCTCGGCCAGCGATCCAATGCAGGAAATGAAAAGGGGAGGCAGGTTCGCCTCCCCTTATTACATTTCCAGAATTGTTCTAGTACAGCCGGAAATTAACTTCCACGTTGATCTGCACGGCCACGGCGTGACCATCTTTCATGGCAGGCTCGAACTTCCAGTTGCGTACCGCCTCGATGGCTTTCTGGTCCAGTCCCATGCCCAGCGAGCGCGCCACCTTGATGTCGTGCGGCCGGCCATCGGGACCCACAATCAGCCACAGCACGCAGGTGCCCTGGTACTTGGCCTTGCGGGCTTCTTCGGAATACTCAGGATCAGGCGTATAGACCGCGCGCGGAGCGGAGACACCGCCGCCCACACGGAACACGCCACCACCGATGCCACCGCCACGGCCCGGACCAACGCCCGGCCCGGTGCCCGAGCCCACACCACCTCCAGAGCCCGATCCGATGCCGCTGCCGGACCCCGTGCCATTCGAAGGCGGGCCCTCTGGAATTGCCGCTTTGGGATCGCCAAAATTCGGCATGTTAACGGCCGCCAGCTTCACTTGCGGCGGAACCACTACGGTGGGCTCAGCAACCAATTTTGGGTGGTCATTGCGCACCACCATGGCTGGCGGAGTTATTTGCTCCATAGCCAACTTGGGCAGCTTGCCCTTGGGCGCCTGCATCTTGTCGCGGTCACCGCCGCCACCGCCGCCGCCGATGGTGTCATTCTTCTTGCTCGACATTGGCGTGTAGGGCGAAAGGTCCGGCGCCACCAGCGTCACCGTCTCATGCTTCTCAACCTGCTTAACCACGCGGGCGCCGATCAGCGACCCGGCCACGATGCCACCGATGGCCAAGCAGTGCAGCACAATCGAGCTCGCAGCACTCTTTTTCTTGTAGTTGTACTCGCCCCAGATTTCCTTGACGGGAACTGGCTTGGAAGTCAACTGCAAGGGCGGAAGCTTGGGCGGATGCCGCCACTCGTGGATGCTCTCCCGCAGCGTTTTCCACCACGGGCGATCGAGCGTTTCCGATCTCAAAAGCAGGTCGAGTTCCGGCTCGCCTTGCCTCTCCGTTGGGGAGATCATTACGTCATTAGCCATATGTTCGTCCCGGCTGGGTACCTCTTGGGTGGGCAGGCTCACGTCCTGCCATTAAACGAGATGAGCACATGAAGTGCCAAGTTGCTTTTCAGATTCCAAGAGCTTTCCCTTGCGCTCACCACCACTTGCAATCAGCCTAGCATCCAAAGACCACCCAGATGTACTTGGGATACCCATTTTTAGATGCCGAAATGCCCAAAACGACACTCAAAAAGAAAAACTTACCCGCTTACCACGGATAACCCATTGGATTCCATTTTGGGAAGGTATCGGGAGGCGTTGGACTGCCGTTTCCCTGCTCCCTATAATGAAAGCACTTTAACACGGGGAGTCAAGCACGCGTGGCCCTGGAGCTGAAAGCTACCCTCAACCTGCCCAAAACCGACTTCGCCATGAAGGCGAACCTGCCCCAGAATGAGCCCAAAATGCTCCTTCGCTGGCAGGAAATGGGCATCTACCAGCGTTTGCGCCAGGTTCGTTCTGGCGCCGCTCTTTACATTCTGCACGATGGCCCGCCCTACGCTAACGGCCCCATCCACCTGGGTACCGCGCTCAACAAATCGCTAAAAGACTTCGTCGTCAAGTCCAAGAGCATGGCGGGTTTTGACGCCCCCTACATTCCCGGCTGGGACTGCCACGGCTTGCCCATTGAAATTAAAGTAGATGCCGAATTAGGCGGCAAAAAGCTCACCATGCCGCCGCTGGCCGTGCGCCGCGCATGCCGCAAATACGCGGAAAAATACCTCGATTTGCAGCGCACCCAGTTCAAGCGCCTGGGGGTTCTTGGGCGCTGGGAGCAGCCATACTCCACCATGAACCCCGATTACGAATCGGTGGTTCTGGCCACTTTTTACAAGTTTTTCGAGAACGGCTTTGTATACAAAGGCTTACGTCCGGTTTACTGGTGCATCTTCGACCGCACGGCCCTGGCGGAAGCGGAAGTTGAGTATAAAGACCACACTTCCCCCAGTGTGTGGGTGAAATACGGCATGCAGTCCGATCCGCGCGACCTGGATCCGGAGCTTGCCGAGAAGCGCATTTTCGAGGGCAAGCCGGTTTACACCATTATCTGGACCACCACCCCATGGACCCTGCCGGCTTCTATGGCCGTCGCCTTTCATCCTCACGAGGAATATGTCGCAATGGAGGCGGGCGGCGAAATTTACATTGTGGCCGAAAAGCTGGCCCCGGTAACCGCCGAAAAGTGCGGCTTCAAGGACTGGAAGATCGTCGCCAAATTTCCCGGCGAGAAACTGGAGCACCTCTACTTCTACCATCCCTTTTTGCCCTGGGAGCAGCGCAAGATTCTGGGTGTGCTGGGGGATTACGTCACCATGGACCAGGGCACCGGGGTGGTCCACACCGCGCCCTCGCACGGTGCAGAGGATTTCTATACCGGGCAGAAATACAAACTCGACCAGACGTGCAATGTGGATGCCGAAGGCCGCCTGCACAACGGCTTGCCTGAGTACGAGGGCAAGACCGTATTCGAAGCCAACCAGCCCATCGTCGAGCTTCTGAAGGCTCGGGGCGTGCTACTGCACACGGAAAAGCTGGAGCATTCTTACCCTCACTGCTGGCGGTGCCACAATCCTGTGATTTTCCGCGCCACCGAGCAATGGTTCATCAACATGGAAACGCCCATGGGTGGCGGCACGCTGCGCTCACGCGCGCTGGACGAGATCAAGAAAGTTCGCTGGGACCCGGCCTGGGGCGAAGAGCGCATCTCCAACATGATTGCCACGCGCCCCGACTGGTGCATCTCCCGCCAGCGTGTCTGGGGCGTGCCCATTGCCGTGTTCCTGTGTTCCGGTTGCGGGAAAGCGCTGAATTCCCCGGAAGTCAATCGCGCAGTTGTAAAGATGGTGGCGGAAAAAGGCGTGGACTCCTGGTACACGCCTGAAGCCGACTCAGTGCTGCCGCCGGGAACTCGCTGCCCGGCATGCGGCGGCTCCTCTTTCGCCCGCGAAATGGACATCATTGACGTCTGGTTCGAGTCCGGCTCCAGCTACCTGGTGGTGCAGTCCCAGGAACCGGGCTACCCCTGGCCTGCCGATCTCTATACCGAAGGCGGCGACCAGCATCGCGGCTGGTTCCATTCTTCTCTGCTCTGCTCCATCGGAGCCCGCAACTCCGCGCCTTATAAAGCGGTTGCCACCAGCGGCTGGACCCTCGACGAGCAGGGCCGCGCCCAGCACAAGTCGCTGGGCAACGACGTTGACCCGGTGGACATTGCCGAGCGCCTGGGCGGCGAAATTGTGCGCCTGTGGGTGGCTTCGGTTGACTTCCGCGAAGATGTGGTTGGCTCCGAGCGGCTTATGCAGCGCGTGGCGGAGAATTACCGCAAACTGCGTAACACCTTCCGCTATATCCTCGGGAATCTGGCCGGATTCGATCCGGCGCAGCATACGGTGCCGTACGAGCAAATGGAGACGCTTGACCGCTACATGCTGCTGCAAACCGCCGAACTCAACCAGCAGGTGCGGGCCTGGTACGAGCGCTTCGAGTTCCACAAGATTTACCAGCGCGTGAACCAGTTCTGCGTGGTGGACCTGAGCGCCTTCTACTTTGACGTGCTCAAGGACCGGCTCTACACTTACGCGCCCAAATCGCGCGGCCGGCGCTCCGGCCAGACCGCCGTCTGGCGCATTGGCGAAGCCCTAGTGCGGCTGCTGGCGCCCCTCCTCAGCTTTACCGCGGAAGAGGTGTGGCAACACATGCCCAAGGTGGCTGGACGCCTGGAGAGCGTGCATCTGGCCCAGTTTCCCAGCCAGCAGGAAATCCTCGGAATTGCGACCCCCTCCCGCAATGGCGAATCCAATGAGGAGCAGCTTCGCTCTGACTGGACGCTGCTGCGGAGCGTGCGCGACGAGGTGCTGAAAGCGCTGGAGGGGGCCCGCAACCAGAAGCTGATTGGAGGTAGCCTGGAGGCCCAGGTTACGCTGGCTGCGCCTGAGCCTGCCTATTCCGTGCTAGCCCGGTATACCCAGGAGTTACGGTACCTATTTATCGTTTCCGCAGTAACCTTGGAGAGCGCGGCCGGTGACGGCGCCGGCGGTGTGCGCGTTCAAGTGAGCAAGGCCGCGGGCCGCAAGTGCGAGCGCTGCTGGAATTATTCCACCCACGTAGGGGAGGACCCGGAATACCCCGGAGTTTGCGAGCGCTGCAGCGCTGTCCTGCGGGAGTGGGAAGGTTAAGATAGGATTGAGCCAAGACACATGACATCTGAGCATGCCATGCGCAAGTACCACTTCCTGATCGCCGCCCTGGTGGTCATCTTCGACCGCCTGGCAAAGTGGGTAGTGGACAAAAACATCGCTCTCCACGAAAGCGTTGCCGTGGTTCCGGGATTCTTCCACCTCACCCATGTGGAGAACCGCGGGGCCGCGTTCGGGCTGTTTGCCGAATCGCCTTCAGAGTGGAAAATCGCGGTGCTGGTTCTGTTTTCCCTAGTCGCCCTGGTGGTGGTTTCCGCCCTGTT
>DASSQB010000224.1:0-4060 GCA_035702725.1 Terriglobales bacterium
GGCCGTCAACCCCGACGGAATCCCGCCCCAGGACCTGCAATCGGGCGACATCTGCACCACCAGCGGCGGCGGACGCACCTGTGATTTCACCTCCACCGGCTACCGCGTGCCTATGTTTGTCGTCTCGCCCTATGCGCGGAAGGGATTTGTGTCGCACTCGGTGATGGATTCCACCGCCATGCTGAAGTTTATTGAAACCCGCTTTCACCTGCGCAGCCTGACCCTGCGCGATGCCAACCAGCCCGACATGACCGAGTTCTTCGACTTCAGCCATCCCGACTGGCTGGCCCCGCCCACACCGCCCGCACAGCCCACAAACGGACTTTGCTATATGGACCACTTGCCATAGCTCCCGGGAGCTTGCGCTATCCCACCAGCGCCTCGCCGCCATTGATGTTGAGCACCTCGCCGGTTACGAATCCTGCATGTTCGGAGCACAGGAACAGGATGCCGGCAGCGATCTCCTCGGGCTTGCCCAGGCGCCCCAGCGGAATCTCCTGCTCAATGCGCTGCCGCTTCTCAGCTTTTCCCAGCGCCGGGGCAACCAGCTCGGTCTCTACCCAGCCTGGAGCCACGCAGTTGATATAAATGCCGCCGGGGGCGAGTTCGGGGGAAAGTCCCTTCACCATACTGATGAGCGCACCCTTAGTGGCCGCGTAATCAACGTGCATCGCCTCGCCTATCTGCCCTGAACTGGAACTGACCAGCACAATGTGTCCGGCCGCCGTTCCAGAGCGGGGCTGGCGCTTCATGTGGGCCACTGCGTGCTTTACCAGGCCAAACACGCTGTCCAGGTTGACGGCCGTGGTGCGGCGCCACTGCTCGGCAGTCATGTTCTCGATGGGAACGTCCTCCGCCGCCCAGATCCCGTGATTGGCCACCAGGACGTCCAGCTTCCCCAGACGCTGCACCGCCACTTCCACCAGCCCGCGCGCCGCCTCTGGCGAATTCAAATCCCATTGCACCGCCGAGCAATCTGACCCACATTCGCGCGCGAGCTTCTCGGCGGCGTCTTTCGCCTGCTGATAGCTGAAGACGACCTTCGCCCCCGCGGCCGCAAACATCCGTACCGTTGCCGCGCCGATGCCGCGCGAGCCGCCGCTAATCAGCGCGCTTTTGCCGGCGAGTGATAGGTAGACGCTCATATCAACCTCACAACTGTCATGCCGCCAAAAATAATCCCTGCCATACTAAGCGAAAGTGGCGCCTGCAAAGCCCCGGGGTATTTCGACTCGGGCATGCGCCCTCGCTCCTAATGACACACGGTGAGGTGCGCTGATTGTCCCCGTCCGGCGTCACCCTGAGGGGGCTTCAGCCCCGAAGGGCCTCGCGGGCACTGGCAAGTACGTGGTGGAGCGCGCGAGATGCTTCGGCGCTAAAGCGCCTCAGCATGACGCCGGCTGAAGGTTGTACTTGTGTCATTGCCGTCCCAACTCGCGCCCGCGCGAGTCGTCGTGCTCAACATGACTGCTGAATAATGCTGGGAGCCAGAAACCTCCGTGGCTGCAGCCGCTACGCGCTGGCCGCTTCCGAGCCCAGGGGCAGGAAGTACTGCGTGCCCTTGATCGGCTCGGACACCTTGCGCAGCAGCTCCTGAAGGTCTTTGTTGCGGTCCACGAAGTCAATATCGGTAGTGTTGACGATCAGCAGGTCAGACGCGGTGTAGTGAAAAAAGAAGTGCTCGTAAGCCTTCACCACGGCCTCGAGGTAATCCTGGCTGATGCCCTTCTCTGCCGCCACGCTCTTCTTCTTCAGGCGCTTGCGCAGGACCTCGGGTGAGGCCTGCAGGTAGATCACCAAGTCAGGCGTGGGCAACTGCTCGCGGAAGTAGTTGTAGTAGCGGTTGTAGGTCTCCAGCTCCAGGTCGCTGAGGTTGAGGTAGGCGAACAGCTTGTCTTTTTCGAAGATGTAGTCGGCGACTACGGTCTTGTTGGAGCGTGCGCCCAGGTCCAGGCCCTTGAGCTGCTCGAAGCGGCGCGCCAGAAATGCAAACTGCGCCTGGAACGCTGCCCCGGACTCGCCATCATAGAAGGCCTTAAGGAAGGGATTGTCGTCGGGTTCCGCGACCCGCTGCGCGTTCAAGCGCTCAGCCAGAATCCGTGCCAGCGTGCTCTTGCCCACCCGAATCGGACCTTCGACCGCTATGTATCGGGGAAGCTCGAAGAGTTTGGCCATGGTTGAGCAGATTTTCCGAGTCGCTAGGCAGGATATCTCGCCTCGGTTCTGATGGCAATTGGCAGAAAAGCATCCCGGCCGGGACCGGACGGTGTGGGCACGGCACCCTCCACCTGTGTAGCCAAGAGGAGCGTTGCTTCTTTCCGGCCGCCCACCATTTACAATCCCCCCATGCTCGGCCTTCTCGCCACCGCCGGTTTGGCCAGCCTGGCCGCCGCTGGGTACAACACCATGGCGCCGCGCTCCCAGCTTTTTGGCCGAACCTTTATTGGAGTCGGCGAGGGCTCGCGCCAGCTGGCCCTCACCTTCGACGACGGCCCGAACGATCCCTGGACTCCACGCCTGCTGGAGGTCCTGGACCGCCACCAAATCCGCGCCACCTTCTTCCTGATCGGCCGTTTTGTAGCCCAGCGCCCCGAAATAGCGCGCCAGATTGCCGCCGCTGGCCACGTGATCGGGAACCACACTTACGACCATCCCAACTTGATTTTCGTGCGCCCCAGGGAAGTTGAGGGCCAGATCAGTCGTTGTGCTCAAACGCTGCAGCAGGTGGTTGGTTCACACTCCAATCTCTTCCGGCCGCCTTATGGCGGCCGCACGCCTCAGGCGCTGCGGGTGGTGCGTCGTTGCGGGCTCGTGCCGGTGTTGTGGAGCGTCAGCGGCTGGGACTGGGAGGCCAAATCGGCCGCCGAGATCGAAAACAAGGTGATAGGCAGTGTGGAAGGCGGTGACGTTATTCTTCTGCACGACGGTGGGCACCGCTATCTGGGAGTGGATCGTTCTTTCACTGTCAGCGCTGTGAACCAGCTCATTGGCCGCTGCCGGGAGCAGGGGTTCACCTTCGCGACGGTGCCGGATATGATGAAAGATAATTGTTGAATGAAGAACTGAGAGTGACGAATGAAAGGGCCGTGCGCGAGCCTTTCATTTGTTCAATCTTCCTTGATTCATCATTCACTGATTTCTACAGCTCACCCTACAAAGACCTCATAACTTGTGATCTTCGCTGCAATACCAAACTTGCCTTCCGGCAGACCTTCTTGCACTCGCACCACCTCAGCTGGGCAGCGCAGCCAGATGCCGTCCACTCCAATCACATGCCGGGGCAGACGGAAAATCAATTCAATGGCTGCTCCCACCTCCAGCCGCTGCTGCAGGGCAAAGAACATGCCACGAGCACTAATGTTTGTGGCTATGGCCGCGCTTTCATAAATGCCGCCAAACTTCACCGTCAGCGGAAGCTGAGAAAGCACGCGCACACGCCCTCGCTGTTCCGGCCCGCTTACCCGCAGTCGATTAGCGGTCTCTGCCGGGTTCATCGCTGGCGGAGAAACAAAGCTTTGTCCTGGTCTGTGCTCGAGAAGGGATCCCCCGGAGTCCATATCACCACCCGTGGCGAGAGTCTCGCCTTTCTCCCTTATAGAGCGGCCTGAATGCGGCAGGAATGACTTGGGGGACTTACGAAGGTGCCGAGCTCTTGATCTGGGAGCAGTGCCCAGAATGGAAACAAGGGAGCCGGCCCTGGCATCGGCCCGTCCGATTGGCTTGCAGGCAGACGGCGACTGCTCGGCATTCGTCAATTATTTTGCTTCCACCACCGCGAACGCGTCGCGCGCAGCGGCTACGGTCTGGTGGACGTCATCGTCGCTGTGCGCGGCGCTGAGGAACGCCGCTTCGTACTGCGACGGCGGCAAGTACACCCCCGCTTCCAGCATGGCACGATGGAAGCGGCCAAAGGCTTCGGTATCGCTCTTCGAGGCGGTACGCCAGTTGGTGACCGGCCCTTCGGTGAAGAACCAGGTAAACATAGAGCCGACGCGGTTGCAGGTGATGGACACCCCCGCCTCTCTTGCCGCTTCGGCCACCATGGTCACCAGGGTCGCGG
>DASSQB010000225.1:0-13232 GCA_035702725.1 Terriglobales bacterium
TCAAGCGTCAAATGCGCACCCGGAAATCAGGATTGGCGCTCTCCTGTTGTCGGAGGATGTGTGGGAAATCAGCGTGCAAGATAATGGGATTGGTTTTGACCAGAGCGCCCAGACGCGCATTTTTCGTCCTTTCCAGCGCCTGCACAACTCAAATTACCCGGGCAGCGCGATGGGCTTGGCCATCTGCCATCGTATCGTCAACGCTTACGGAGGAACCATTCGCGCCATCAGCGATCCGGGCCGTGGCAGTACGTTTTATTTCACTGTTCCGGCAGCGCAGGTGGAAGACGGTGCCGATAATGGCTCACGCCAGTAGCCCACTCTGCCTCTTGATTGCGGATGATGACGAAAACGACTACGTCCTGCTGAATTGCGCCGCCCGCCGGGCGGAGTTGCCGGCTCAGCTATGTTGGGTCAAGGATGGCGTGGAACTGCTGGAGTATCTGGGCGGTCAGGGCTGTTACCGCGATTCCACCAATTATCCCAAACCGGCAGTGGTCCTGCTGGATCTCAATATGCCGCGCAAAAACGGAAGGGACACACTGCAGGAAATTCGCCAGGACCCGGGCCTGCGTTCTTTGCCCGTCGTTATTTTCACCACTTCCAAATCAACCGAAGAAATACAATTTACCTATGAAGCGGGAGCCAACTCATTCATCACCAAACCGCCTGAGTTCCAGCACTTGGTGGAAATTATGCAAGTGCTGAAGCGCTACTGGTTCCAAACCGTCGCGCTGCCGGGAAACTAGACGCTGGTACCTGTCTGCAGTTCCAACCGCTAAGACCAAGAACTTAGAACCAAAGTCAAAAGGCCAAGGTCCGGCTATTGCTGTGGCGGATTTTGTGGCTGCCGCTGGGGAGTGTTCTGCACCGAAGGTGTCGGCCCTTTATCCGCATTGGGCGGTTGCTGGTTGTCTGGCAGCGGCATCATCAAACCGCCTTGCGGCTGCTGTGACTGCTGCGGAGCCTGTGGCTGCGGCTGCGGGTTCTGCACCGCCGGGGCAGCGCCCTTATCCGCATTAGGTGGCTGCTGATTCTCTGGCAGCGGCATCATCAAACCGCCTTGCGGCTGCTGTGATTGCTGCTGCGGAGCCTGTGGTTGCGGCTGCGGGTTCTGCACCGCTGGGGTCGCCCCCTTATCCGCATTGGGTGGTTGCTGGTTGTCTGGCAGCGGCATCATGAGCCCGCCCGGGGGCTGGGTGCTGGGCGGCTGCTGCGGGGGCGGATTGGGGCCGACGTTGGGAGTGGGCCCATGATACGCGTCCGGAGGCTGTTGGTTGGCCGGCAGGGGCATAAGCAACTGATCTTGGGGCAGGGGCGGAGCCTGTTGCGGCTGGACCGGAGAAGGCGGCGGCGCCACCGGCTTGTCAGGCTCGATCACGGGCGTATTGTCGCGGTGCATCAGGCGTACCGGTCCACCCTCGCGCCTCTTGGCCACCAGCGCCGTCTCAATGCGCTGCTGCACCAACTGATCGCTTCCGTTGGCAACCCGCTCCAGGAGTTGGCCCTGCACCTCCGCCCGCGTGGCTACGTCCACCCGGCGATTGGCGCGTTCCGCTTCCTGCGCCTTGGCATAGTAAAACTCCGCGGTTTCGCGATCGCCGTCCAACTCCGCCATGTAGCCCAGGTTGTTCAGCGTGAACGCATTGTTCGTATCGAGTTTGTACGCCTTTTGGAAGTCTTCGTGCGCGGTCTGAGGATCGTTGCGGTTCAGCGCCGAGACGCCACGCAGGTTCAGACGCGCCACGCGCACGGGCAGGCTTTCCTGCTCGCCCATCAGCTTGCGCAGCGCCTTGGCATTGCGCCCGGCAATTTCGCTGATGGATTTGCCCCGCCAGTCGCGGTTCAGCGTTACCACAATCGGCTGATTCGAATGCTGTTGCGCCGCCCGTGTGTAGAAGCCCAGCGCCTGGTCGTATTCCCCCTGCTTCTCGCGCGCGAACCCAAGGTTATTTAGAGTGAAGGGATTGTTACCGTCGAGCGCCAGAGCCTTTTGCAGCACCAGATCGGCTTCCGGAGCGCGATCTTTCAGCAGCAGGTCAATGGCTTGCACGTTGAAGCGGTTGACTTGCATCTGCCGGTCGTCGGCATCACCCGCCACCTTGGACACCGGCTTACCTTTCACGGCAGCGACGTTGCTCATGTCCACGGCGGCGTCGGAGCGGTTTTCCGCCGCGAGCGCATAAAAGCGCTCCGCCCGGTCCACCTCGCCTTCCAGTTCCGAGATATAGCCCAGATTGTTGAGAGTAAAAGGATCGTTGGGGTCTATGAGATAGGCGTCGTAGAAGAGCTTTTTGGCCTTTTCGTAATCGTGGTGCTCGATGGCCTTCACGCCTTCGCGATTGAGCTTCTGCACCGGCGTGGGCTTGCTGTGCTTGGGCAGGGTAATTCGCAACTGACCGGCCGCCTCGCCCGCCAGCAGGAAGCCGGCAGTCAAGCACAAAAGCAACCAGCAAGCGGGTTTACGGAACATCAGGCCTCCGCGTCATTGGAGCGGCTGTAAGAGACAGGGCAGCCGCTCACCTTTATCAGATTGGCTTTCGCCCTGGAGTGTTGCCAAGCTCCGGCTGATTTAGGGGTAGCTGCCCACCTGCCCGCTGCACGCCGCATCCAACCTGTCCAGGTGCTCAGGTTGAGGTGTTCTCCTATGCGCGTTGGTTGGCTTTTATCAATAGTGATGGTGCTGGGGATTGCAGCAGGTGCTATCAGCGCACAGAACAAGGTAACTAATGAGGGCGCGGCAGCAGCAAGTCAGCACGAAAGCGGCAATTACGACCCGCTGCTCGATTTGCCGCCTTTGCCCCAGGGCAAGACTACCCTGGTGGGCGGCACAGTGCACAGCATTGACCAGATCCGGAACCAGCTTACGGTGCAGCCTTTCGGCGGACAGGCGATGAAGATTTTCTTTGACGAGCGCACGCACATCTACCGCGATAGCGTGCCCAGCACCCAGCTGGTGATTCATAAAGGCGAACGCGTTTACGTGGACACCATGCTGGACGGCACGAGGGTGTTCGCCCGAAACATTCGCGTAGTCACTGGCACGCAGGCGGCCGACGCGCGTGGTCAAGTTACGCGTAACGACGCGGCCACGGGCAGAATTACGGTGCAGGACGAGCTTTCGGCGCGGCCGGTTACCTTTCGTGTGACTCCCAACACCGCCGTGAGCGGCGCCGGCCTGAATTCGGTGGGGCAACTGCAGCCGGGCTCGCTGGTGACAGTGAAGTTTGTTCCCGACCGAGCCAACCACGAGGTAGCCCAGCAGATTTCTGTGATTGCCGCTCCGGGTTCGGTCTTTACCTTTTACGGCAGGATCACGTATCTGAACATGTCCACCCGTACCCTTGCCGTAGACAACCAGAGCGACAAAAAGACCTATGACATCAAATTCACTCCCGCGGCTGTAGATCCGCAACTGCTGGGTGAAGGTAAGCAGATATTGGTGAAGGCCCATTTCGACGGCAGCGGCTACACCGCCGACAACATTCAGTTCATGAAGGCCACATCGCAGTAGCGACGGTTGTCGACATTTTCACCACAGAAAAAGACGAAGGCGGCGCCTGCCGCGCCGCCTCTGGAAGGTTTCCACAAACTTCACGATCGCTGAGGTTTCTTGAGCAGGATGCCGGCGATGAAGGCCACCGCCGCCCCCAGGAGCCACTCCAGACGCCATACCTGCACCGCTTGCCAGTCCAGCACCGTGGCTGCGGTGTAAAAGACGCCAATGAAAACAGCGGCGAAGATGCATCCCAAGCCCACGAAGAAGGCGACCAGGGACACGGCCGGCAGACCGATGGCTTGTTTCACCGAAACGAAGAAATTGCCGAAGGGCCGCAGATAGCGCCCGGCGCCCCCTGAACTGCGGGCAAGCGCCCCGCGGGTTTCCCCACAGACGTGGCAATAGCGGGCCCCCACGACAAATTCGTTGCCACAACGGTCGCAGACTTCCACCATCCGTGCCGGCTGTTCCTGTGCCTGGGCGACGGGCGGCTGCCAGAACTCTTGCCCGGGGCTATGAACGACTCCTGCCATACGGTAGACTCCCACAGTTACCAGTTTGTTCGCACGATAATGACCAAATCCGAGGGACACAAGTGGCTTTATTTGTTCGGCTTAGGCCGACCCTCCCAGGGACCTGTTCGGGCTTGGGGAGCAAGAATTACCCGCCACCCGGAAAGAATGGCGTAAAAAGAGGGAACCAGATACCTGGGTGCGGTGTCGCCAATACTTACCTGCTTTCAGTTCAGGTAAACTGACGTAAGACTTCCCTGTGACACGCCTGAATCGCACCTTAGTCACGGCCCTGGGTATAGGAGCATTGTGTCTGGCCAGCGGCCAGGTGAGCGTGGCGCGGGCCCCTAGGCAGGGCAAAAATACTGCCACCCCCCTCGCGGGCCCTCCGGCCGAAGCCAACCTGGCCAAGACCGGATTTGACCGCTTTTACAATCTGGACTACGAGCGCGCCATCCGGGACTTTGAGAGCGACCTCAAGGCTCATCCCGATGACCCCTTTGCCGTTAATCACCTGCTTACGGCGCGCCTCTTCCACGAACTCTACCGCATGGGTGTGCTGGATACCGCCTACTACTCCAACAACAGCTTCCTTAGCCAGCCCCATCGCAAGCCCGACCCCCAGGGACAGGAGAAGATCAAGCAGCTCATCAATACGGCGCTCAAGTTGGAAGACGATCGCCTGGAACACGACGGCAAGGATCTAAACACCCTTTATGCCCGGGGCGTCACCCGGGGTCTGCGCGCCACCTATACGGCGCTGGTGGAGCGCTCCTGGTTCGCCGCCTTGCGCAGTGCCCTGGGGGCGCGCCGCGATCACCAGCGCGTGCTGGAGCTCGACCCCAGCTACACCGACGCCAAGATGGTGGTGGGCATTCACAATTACGTGGTTGGCAGCCTGCCCTGGGGAGTGAAAATTGCGGTCTCGGTGGTGGGCATTGGCGGCAACAAAAAGAAGGGAATGGATTATCTGCAGGACGTTGCCAACTGCGCTTCCTGCCAGGCCAGCACTGATGCCAAGGTGGTGCTGGCGTTGTTCCTGCGGCGCGAAGGGCGCTATCCCGAGGCGCTGGATGCGATACGGTCGCTGACTCGAAGCTATCCCCGCAACGTCCTGTTTGCCCTGGAGGAGCCGAATATACTGCGCGCCCTGGGGAAAAATGATGACGCAGCGTCTGCTTACCGCAAGATTTTCCAGCAGGGCAGGGAAGGCCGCTATAACGGCCACTACGAACTGGCGGCCTACAGCCTGGGCGAGTTGCTGCGGTCCCACAAGGATTACCGCGCAGCCGCGGATGCCTACAACCTGGTAGAGACGGTGCGTGAGCCCGACGCAGAGGTACAGCAGCGCGCCAACCTGGCCGCGGGCGAGATGTATGACCTGATGAAGAAGCGGGACTTGGCATTGAAGAAATATGAGACAGTGATCGCCGAGGATTCCGACAGCCAGCCCGCGGACTCAGCCCGCAAGCACATCAGAGAGGCCTATCACGCCGACTGAGGACAGGTCCGGAACGCCAATTTAGAGTCTTTTCATCGCTGAGACGCCGAGGGCACGGAGAAATTCAGATTCAAAAAACTCGGCGCTCTCTGTGTCCCCGCGGTGAAAAGGTTTTTGGGGAAGACTAGAATAAACATGGAACTTCCGTAGTTCGCGAACGTATCTCAAGCAGAGGCACTGTTATGTACTGCAACTACTGTGGCAAGGTAATCCAGGACGACGCCAATTTGTGCGCCTACTGTGGCAAGCGCGTGGGCGGCGTGGTGGCGCGCAAGCGGCTGCTCCGCCCGCGCATAGGCCGCAAGATTGCCGGAGTGTGCCAGGGCTTCTCCGAATTTTTCGACATTGACGTCACCCTGGTTCGCGTTATCTGGCTGATTGCGGCGCTCCTCACCGGGGGCATGGTCGCCGTGGCCTACGTGATTGCCTGGATTGTCATGCCCGACGAACCGCAGTTGCTGGCCGCTCCCGCGGCGGGCCAGCACGTGACCAGCAGCTAAGGCCGGCATGCGACGCGTCATCATGGCCCTGACCGTGGTGGGCGTGTACTTGGCAGTGCGCGCCCTGCAAATCCACTACAGCACTGGTGTCACTCCCTGCAGCATCAACGACATTTGGGATTGTGGCGCCGTCAACCGCGGGCCCTATTCGGTTATCTTTGGCGTGCCGGTGGCCCTGATCGGCATAATCGGCTACAGCTTCCTGTTCGTCGTGGAAGGCCTGAAGTATTGGCGGGTAATGGCTGTGGCCTCCATCGGTGCGCTGGGGTTTTCGCTGTACCTCACCCACATTGAAGCCAGCATCCTGCAAACGTGGTGCCAGTATTGCGTGGGCTCGCTGATCACCATCAGCCTGATCACGCTGCTGGCGATCATCCAGTTGATTGTGCAAAGTCGCCCGCGAGCGCGTGGGAGCGAAGCTGCCACCACGGCGGCGAAGTAGACTGCATAGTAGTTGGTAGCTGGTAGTTGGGAAGTGCTACCAACTACCTTGTCAGCTTTTCCTTTGTCGCGCGGGCGCTCTGCCCCGCGATAACCCTCAACGCTGCAAATCTCTGCTGTGTTTAAATGTCCCGCTATGGAACGAATCAAGTGCGGGGACGCCGAAATCGCCTACGAGGTCCGGGGTAAAGGTGCACCCGTCGTGTTGCTGCATCCCTTTCCGGCGCATCATGAATTCTGGAACCCTGTCGCTGAGCGCCTGGACACGCGCTATCGCGTGCTCCTGCCTGACCTGCGCGGCCACGGCGACTCGGGCGTGGGTGAGGGCCCTGCCACTATGGAAAAGCACGCCGCCGACCTGGCGCGCGTGTGCGATGAGGCGGGCGTGGGCCGGGCAGTATTTGTGGGAGTATCTATCGGCGGTTACATCCTGTTTGAATTCTGGCGGCGTTACCGGCAGCGCGTGCGGGCGCTGGTACTCAGCGATACCCGCCCCCAGGCGGATTCGGAAGAGGGCCGCGCCAATCGTCTGAAGGCGGCTGAGGATGTGCTGCAGCGCGGGCCCGAACCTTTCATTGACAGCATGCTGCCCAAATTGCTTGGCGAAAGCACGCACCGAGCCCGGCCTGACCTGGTGCAGGCCGCCAAGCGCATGATGATGAAGATGTCGCCCGAAGATATCGCCCAGGTGCAGCGCGGCATGGCGGTGCGGCCGGACTCGATGGAGACTCTGAAAACCATCAATGTGCCCACGCTGTTGCTGGTGGGCAGCGAAGACACGCTCACGCCGCTGGCCGACGCCGAATTGATGCGACAGAACATTGCCGGTAGCCAGTTGCGTGTGATTCCGCGGGGCGGGCATTACGCTGCTTTCGAGCAAAGCGACGCCACACTGCCGCTTCTGCGGCAATTCCTCGACGGCCTGCCGCCGAGTTAGGAATTGCACAGTACGGTGTTCCGACAAGGAGACACGACAAGTTACGTCTCTACCGATGTTCAGTGGTCGGTTTGCTTCCGATTTTCGGCAATCATGCGCAGGCCATACCTGGGACGCAGAGTAATGAGTGGTTGCGGCTCGATCTTCTGCCCTGGCGCCAGCCGCAGCTTCCATTTCTGTCCGATGGTGGCCAGCGCCAGCACGCCTTCCATCCAGGCAAAGGACTCCCCAATGCACTGCCGTGGCCCCGCGCCGAAAGGGAAGTAAGCCAGCCTGGGCCGTGCCGCTTTGGCCTGAGGGGTAAAGCGCTCCGGGTCAAAGCGCAATGGGTCGTGAAAGTAGCGCGGATCGCGGTGCAGCACGTACTGGCTCATGAGCACGGTAGTGCGCGCAGGCAGGAAGTAAGGCCCGAGGGCGAAGTCGCGCAACGCACGCCTTCCCATGGCCCAGGCCGGCGGATAGAGCCGCATGGATTCCGCCAGGACCATCTCGGTGTAGCGCAGCCCCGGCAGGTCATCTACAGTTGGCAGCCGCCCAACCAGTTGAGTGTCCAGTTCGGAGTGAAATTTCTCCTCCGCCTGCGGGTTTTGCGACAGCAGGTACCAGGTCCAGCTCAGCGCGTTGGCGATGGTTTCGTAGCCGGCCAGAAAAATGGTAATGATCTGGTCGCGCAGATAGGCCCTGTCTTTGGGATCGGGAAACGCCTGCAACAGCATGGAGAGCAGGTCGTCGCTGGGGTCTCTGCGGCGATGCTCGTCGATCATGCGGTAAACGGTGCTATCGAGACGCGCGCGGGCGCGCTTGAAAGTGCCCACCTTGGGCAACGGCAGATGCACCAGCGTTTCTGCCGCCGGCATCACGATCATGTAGTTGTACATGCCCATTATGGTGTTGATAGCCGCGGCCAGCTCGCGCGCTTCAGGGCCCAAGGCGGTGCCGAACAGGGTCCCGGCCACAATCGCCAGCCCCATCTCCATCATGGCCAGAGAGACGTCCACCGTTGCTCCTGCGTGCCAACTCTCCCGAGTGCGGCACGCATTCTCCACCATGGCCTCGGCGTAAGCGCGAATATGCTGGCGATGGAATGCGGGCGCTGCCGCCTGCCGCTGCCGCCGATGGGCCGCTCCTTCAGCCGTTATCATCCCTTTGCCCAGCAGCAGTTCGGAGCGGCGCACCGTGCGCTCTTTTTCGAAGCTGTCGTTCTGGTTGACCAGCACTTCGGCGATGAGCGCGGGATCGTTAAGGAAAAGGATGTGCTGGCGTCCGAGATGATGGTGTACTACGTCGCCGTATTCCCGCGCCAACTGCCGGAAAAGCGCGATGGGGTCGGCAGGCCGAAAGCGATGCAGCGCGAACCACAGCAGGCCGTGCTTCGGACCGGGGGGATAGCAGTAGTCGCGGCGCGCGGAGACGGGTTGTTGCAGGCTGGCGCTCATGGACCTTCACGACCCAGGCGAGGGCAGGCAATCAGAAGATCGCGTTGCCAACGCCGCAAACGCAAGGTACATCCATGATGCCACAAAGGTGGAGCCATAGAGGGCCGCGTCTCCTCGCCAGCAGTTTGCGAAGAGAGGGCCTATGTGTTAAGTCGTGGCACGATATGTCTTTTAGTCGTGCCAGAAATCTCAGGACCCTCAGTGCGACAGGTTCCAGCTACCCGCCGTGGTGGAACCGAGAGCGTTTGTGGCCACCACCCAGCGCTCCAGCTTGTGATGTCCGGTGCGGTGCAACAGATAGCTGGTGAGCAGGGGCCCGCCCACACCGAAACCGTAGCTGAACACAGCTTGCCCGCCCCAGCCGTGGTTCACGAACAAGGCGCCGAAGGGATTGAGTTCGTGGATGGGCTGGTTGCTTAGCGCTCGGCGGGTAGTGATGGCGTCGTAGGTCTCAGCCGCCACGTTCCAGGCGTGCAGGGCAAGATTGGTCCTATCGAAGAAACGATGCTCCGCGCGGGGAGCGGAAAGCAGCAACGAATTCGAGAGCGGCGGAGCCTGCGGCAACTGCTGGGCAGAGCACACCACCCCGGCGAGGAGGCATAGCAGGAAACAGATTTTAGGCATGCTTTGCGCGGAGTTTAGCAGAGTAGTTGCCGGAGTGCAGCCGCAATCTTGCCCCGTGCCGGTTTAGTTACAAATGCCTGATTTGGTGCCTTTTCTTTTGCCCGCCAGGGCCAGCCAACCAGCAGTTCGCGCCCCCTCATCTCAGAGTTTCTGGGCCGCTTCAGGAGCATAATGCGCAAACTCTGCTATAGCTGTTTTCTAGCTCTTCTGCTCATACTCTTCAGCAATTGTCAGGGCGTCCGTGGAAACAGCGGTGGCAACAATGTCGGCACCGGCAACCCCCCGCCTCCGCCGCAAACTGCCACTCTGACGGTCAACGTATCAGGCGGCGGCAGTGTAACCAGCAGCCCCAAAGGGATTGATTGCCCTACCACCTGCAAAGCCAGCTTCAATAAGGGCACCCAGCTGACGCTCACGGCCACACCCGGCAGCGGATCGTCTCAGAGCAGTTGGAGTGGAGCCTGCAGTGGAACTGCCTCCACCTGCACCATCACGCTGAACAGCAATCAGACAGCTACCGTGAGTTTCAGCAAGGCTGAAGCCGACATCAGCGTCATCAATCACATCATCGTTCTGCTGCAGGAGAACCGTTCCTTCGACCACTATTTCGGCCACCTGCCCGACTACTGGTCAGCGAATGGTTATTCGGCGGAGCCGTTTGACGGAGAGCCAGCGGACGCCTCCAACCCGGGCACAGACGGCAGCACAGTGAGCGCTTTTCACCTGACCACCACCTGCGTAGAGAACCCCAGCCCCTCGTGGAACGAAAGCCACGGCGATTGGAACCATGAAGACCCCACCTCCAGCACCCCGAAGCTTGACGGCTTTATTCGCACCGCCGCCACCGAGAGAAGCCCTTCCACCGGGCTGCCATATAACGACAGCAAGGGCATCCGGGTGATGGGCTATTACACTGATCGCGAGTTGCCGTATTACTACTTCATGGCCTCCAATTTCGGAACCTCTGACCGCTGGTTTGCTCCCGTCATGACGCGCACTCAGCCCAACCGCATGTATCTGTACGCGGCTACTTCCCATGGGCACGTCTATCCCCTTACTCCCACCAGTCCTCAGCTTTCCGACCAGACCATCTTTCAGCTTCTGCAGACCAAAGGTATTTCCTGGAAGATTTACGTGCACCCCAACGGCACCGGCTGCACCACTCCTTCCTGTCTCATGACACAGAGCTACATGAACCAATTCACTTTTGGCAGCACCATCGTCAAGAGTTACCCGCAGAACCTGGCGCCGATTGCGCAGTACTTCACGGATGTGCAGAACGGGACCTTGCCGCAGGTAGCATTTATTGAGCCTGCCTCGCAGGAATTATTGGATGAGCATCCCTCCGACGACGATGTAGTGCCCAGTGCCGCTCCCAACGTGCAAACTGGAAGCCACTATGCCGCGTCCCTCATAAATGCCCTGATGAGCAGTTCGTCATGGAAGGATTCGGTCTTCTTTCTGTCTTTCGACGAGGGGGGAGGGTTCTACGATCACGTCGCGCCGCAGCCGGCGGTCAGTCCCGACGGCATTCCGCCTTCGGATCTGGTCACCAGCCCCAGTCTTGATATTTGCGCTCCTGGCAATGGCGCGGGCGGCTACACCTGCAACTTTACGCTCACCGGTTACCGTGTACCTCTGATCGTGATTTCGCCGTACGCCAGAAAGCACTACGTTTCCCACACCGTAGCCGATTACACGGCACTGCTGAAGTTCATCGAGACGCGCTTTAATCTGCCAAGCTTAACGGCCAGGGACGCGGCGCAGATGGATATGACCGAGTTCTTTGACTTCGTGAACGAGCCATGGGCTACACCGCCTACGCCTCCCGCGCAGCCCACCAATGGGCAATGCTACCTGGATCATCTGCCATGAAGGATCGGACGAGTCACAAATTACGATTGACGATGCGATCCGCCCAGGACAACTTTCAGGCTGCCATCAGCAATCTTCAAGGGTCAGTATTGAGGAGTGCGCAGTAGGGTGACGGGCAGACGCCCACTTCCTGGCAATTCACTCCTACCGGGGCCCGGCAAGGGTGGATGGAAAACAGCTATGACGATGAGGGTTGGACGACATCCGCGGGCTGGTTTCGCGACCGCTTCAACTTCGGGGCAGGCGCGGGGAATTTCCATCCCGGCACTTCCCCGGTGCGCTCCAGGCTGTCGGCGAACTTGCGCAACTCTCGAGCCACGGGCTTGGGGCCGTACTCGGTTACGGCTAGCTTTACGGTGACCGCCACTCCGTCCAGCGAGTCGTTAGCGTTCAACTGCCGCAGCAACCAATGCTTGATTGACAATGCCACTTGCGCAACCTCCTGCTGGAGTAAACGTCTACATGTGGCCGGCTCCTCGTCCGGAAAGACGCTCTAAGTTAATGCAGGCCCGTGGTTACGCGCAAGCGAAAAGGCAGCAGGCTGACATGATTTCCGCCAGACCCACGCTCAGCCTGACCAACTCAGGTGAGACACAATCCCCCCATTCTGAGAACCTGGGTACTCACAATCGGCACCGCCCGTCTAACGCCATCAAAAAGTTGCCATTGAGGGCAGAGAGATTTGCGGACACTACTTTGAGATCTTTTATGGCGTGCTGCTTGCAGCAGAAATTTAGCTTGGGCCAATGATGGGACCTCTTCACATCCTGCTTCTTGAGCTGCTCCTGCATCTGGGGAGGTTTTTCGTTTTGCTGCTGACGAGCGCGCTGCTCATGCTGGCTTTAGGCTTGCGTCTGCGCCAAACGATGGTGGTCCCCGCCGGTTTTTCTACTTTTCCCGAACCCGACCTGGTGAAGACGCGCCAGGCGCTCCACGACGAAGTTATCGCGGAATTCCTCAAGAACGAGTTCTACCACTCTGATTTTGACGAGGTGCGAAAGGAGCTCGCCTCTATCGTCCTCCACCCCAACCTGGAGGACGACCGCGAGAACATGCGCCGCCGTCAGCTGTTGTTTCGCAAGCGCGGCGGGCTGTGGCGAGAACTGCCGCCGGACACAGCCTGGTGGGAAGTATCCCTGAGCCCGCGCGCCCTGGGTCGGGTGCGGGTCTTCCCCCGCGCGGACTGGCGCCGCTACTCGCAGCGTGGTTTCTCGCTTCCGCAGTTTGCCGGCCGCATCGCCAACGGCCTGGCCCAGCCGGAGCCCGATTCTTTTTTATCGGCGCTGAGCATATTGCAGCGCCAGCTCGGCAATGGGAATGTGGGCGGCAGCGTGCTGCTGATTGGCATTGACGAGGACAAGCCACTGACCATCATCGAGGGCAACCACCGCATGGTAGCGGCTGCCCTGATGCCCTCGCCGCCGCTGCACGCCTTCCGCTTTTATTGCGGCTTCTCGCCGCGCATGTCGCATTGCTGCTGGTACCAGAACAGCATGGCCAACCTGCTGCACTACGCCGGCAATGTGTTGCGCGACCTGAGCCAGTTCCGCCACTCTGACTTGGCGCGCCTTTTCCCCCGTCGTCGCGTTGCGGCCAATACTGCTGTTGCCGTGTCCGCGGAGCCTACTTTGCAGCTCTCCGGCACCAGTCTGCAGATGCGCGAAGGCGAATTCACCGAGAAGCATGAGCCGCCCCATCCTGCTGCGTGAAGATGGACCAAGAACCCCGCGTACAAGGCTCCGCAATTCGATACCGGTAGAGACGTAACTTATAACGCCTCAAGTTGTCCCGCACCAGGGCCACCGCACAGCATTAGTCATCTCTGCAGCAGCGCTTCGAGGGTAGAGAAGAATCCGGGATAGGAAATGTCCACCACGCTGGCATTACGGATGTGAAGCTAGCTGCTA
>DASSQB010000226.1:0-8050 GCA_035702725.1 Terriglobales bacterium
CAATGGCGTGAATGCGCTCCAGGCTGAAATCGGCCTTCTCGCGGATGGCGCGGGCGGCATCTTTGGGCACCAGGCCGGCCTCAGCCAGGGTTTCGGTGGCGGCCACTGCCACCGCCAGCCAGGTGCGAAAACGGTTTTCTACACTCCAGATGCGCCCCATTTCGGCGCGGGTATAACGCGGAATCAAGGCCCCTCCTGAAAAGTAAAGACCAGTGATTCTAAATGGTGGACCGCACTTGCCGGAAGCGCAACCGGTGGAGCCCCGCCGGGGGCAGCGAGGGTGGTAGAAATGTCGGCAGGGAATAAAGTCGCCTTACGACACACACTTGTGACTTTGGTGTTACGCCAAAGAAGATAAAAAGTTTTTATGTCGTGATACGATACCGCATCCGATATAATCAAGGCAGCGGTGGAGCCACTATGGACATCAAAGCACATGACTACGAGTCGCTGGCCGAATTGCGCTACCAGATTCGCAGATTCCTGCGCTTCAGCGAGCAGGTGGCGCGCAATGCCGGGCTGGAACCGCGGCAGCATCAGCTGATGCTGGCCCTCAAGGGTTTGCCCAAGGAAACGCGGCCGCGTATTGGAGAACTTGCCGAGCGCCTCCAAATCCAGCACCACAGCACGGTGGAACTGGTGAACCGGCTGGCGGCGCACAGCTTTGTTAAGCGGCACCGCGGCGGCTTTGACCGCCGCGAGGTGTTGCTCTCGCTGACGCCCAAAGGAGAACGGGTGCTGCGCGAGCTTTCGCTGCACCATCGGGAAGAGTTGCGCGACGCCGGGCCCAGCCTGCTGCGTGCCCTCAAGCAGGTGATGAACGGCGAAAAGCGCAGGAGAAGGCGATAGGCGCCGGAGCCATTCGGGGCAAGTCATTCGGGCCAGGAAAAGGGACGACCGATCGGGAAGCAATGGGAACCAGTGTGAGCAAACGGGTAAAGGTACAAAATGGCAATGGCTCAGAAAAACGATCCATAGGGTCGCGCGACCGGCTGTTGGTGCTCTCCTGCCTGGGCATCGTGGTCGGAATCGCGGGCGGCCTGGTGGCCGAAGGGCTGCTGCGCACCATCAACTTCATTACCGACCTGCTCTACTGGCACCGCTTCAGCTCCGCTTATCTGCCGCCCAATCAAGCCCACCTCCACTGGTGGGTGCTGGTGTTGCTGCCGGCAGCCGGCGGCCTGCTGGTCGGGCTTCTGATTAATTACTTTTCGCCAGAAATTAAAGGCGATGGCATTCCCGAAGCCATGGCGGTGGTGCTCACCAACCGCAGCATCGTCAAGCCACGGGTGGGGTTCTTCAAGCCGCTGAGCGCGGCCATCACCGTTGGCACCGGCGGTCCGTTCGGTGCCGAAGGTCCCATCATTCAGACGGGCGCAGCGCTGGGTTCCATTCTCAGCCAGTTCATTCCATCCTCGCCCTCCGAGCGGCGCACCCTGCTGGCTTGCGGGGCAGCGGCCGGCCTGGCCGGCGTCTTCAAAACTCCATTTGCCGGCGCCATGATGGCGGTGGAACTCCTGGTCTTCGAGTTCCGCGCCCGCTCGTTTATCCCCATTGCATTGGCTTCGGCTTCCGGAACGCTGGTGGCCATGGCTTTTCGCGGCGGCAATCCAGTATTCCCGCTGGAAACCAATTACCACTTCCATGCGGGCGAGTTGCCTTTCTTCGTGCTGCTGGGCGTTGCCTGCGCCGGCCTGGCCTGGCTGATGACCAAGGCGCTCTATCTCTGCGAGGACTTCTTCGAAGAGCTCAAAATCTGGTTCCCGCTGGTTCCGGCTCTGGGCGGCCTGTGCGTTGGCGCCATCGCTCTCTTCTATCCGCAAGTGCTGGGCACCGGGTACGCCGTCATCGCGGACCTGCTCAGCAAGCCGCATACGGTTGGACAATTTGTGGGCATAGGCGTTGCCAAGCTGGGAGCCTTCGCCATTGCCCTGGGCTCGGGCGCGTCCGGCGGAACCTTTGCCCCGGCGCTGATGATCGGGGGCAGCCTGGGAGCCGCCTTCGGCAAGATGGTGCATCTGGTGGTGCCTAACGCTTCAACTGTCGGCCTTTACGGCATGGTGGCCACGGCGGCGCTGTTTGGCAGTGTTTATCGGGCCACGCCCAGCGCCATCCTTTTCATGCTGGAGGTGACCGGCGCCTACAACGCTTTTCTGCCCGTGTTCCTGGTGGCCATCATCGCCGACCTGGCGGTGCACTACTTTATGCGCAACACTATCAATACGGAACGGCTAGTGCGCCGGGGCACGCTGGTGCCGGAAGCCTATACGGTTGATCCCATGAAGATGCTGCGGGTGCGTGACGTGATGACGCCCGATGTGGACACAGTTCGTGCCAACGCCAAGGTGAGCGAGTTCCTGACCGACGTAATGGCTCACGGCTCGGTTCCGGTGGTGGACAAACATGACCACTTCCTGGGCATGCTGCGGCGCAGCGACCTGATTGCCGCCAGTCCTGCTGCTACGGCGGAGTCCATGCTGCACAAGGACTTTCCCCTCGTCTACACCGACGACGTGGTGCACGACATAGCTTTGCGCTTCGTCCAAGAGGGGATTGGCCGCTGCCCGGTGCTGGACCGGGAAAGCGGGGAACTGGTAGGGATTCTGACCGCTTTCGACCTGCTCAAGGCCAAAGATTGGGAGCAGATGCAGGAAATGCCCGAACCCGGGCGCCTGTGGGGCCTGGCCCTGGCCCGCTTTGGCGTGCAGGACAAAGAAGGCAACTTGGGACAGTAGGTTTCATGCGCGAGCGCGACGTTCGCCTTTCGCCCTGCCAGGCGTGAGGAGCTGCCGGTGCAAGCAGATCACGGAACGGGTTCGGCGGCTCCCGGCCTGCCGCGCATGCAGGATCTGGGCGCCCAGCCCAGCCAGTTCGGCATCCTGATCCTCTCCTTGCTGGCCGCCGTAATCGGCGTGGCTTCCGGTGTTATCGCCTGGATTCTTTACCACCTGATCGGCTTCTTCACCAATCTTTTCTTCTTCCATCGCATCTCCTTCCAATTCACCAGCGCGCGCCTGAACCTGCTGGGACCGTGGGAAATCATCGTTCCAGTAATTGGCGGCGTGATCGTGGGCATCATGGCCAAGTACGGCTCGCCCAAGATCAAGGGCCACGGCATACCCGAAGCGATGGAAGCGGTGGTGGTGGGACACAGCAAAATCGAGCCTCGGGTAGCGGTGCTGAAGCCGCTTTCAGCGGCCATAGCCATCGGCACCGGCGGCCCGTTCGGGGCTGAAGGGCCGATTATCCAGACGGGCGGCGCAGTAGGCTCGCTGGTGGGGCAGTTGTTCAACACCACGGCCGTGGAGCGCAAGGTGCTGCTCGCCTGCGGGGCGGCAGCCGGCATGTCCGCCACCTTCAATACGCCCATCGCCGGTGTGATTCTTTCCATCGAACTCCTCCTGTTTGAGTTCAAAGCGCGCTCCTTTATCCCCCTGGTGATTGCCAGCACCCTGGCGACGGCGGTCCATTGGATGCTGCTGGGCCGGGGCCCCATGTTCGCGGTAGGGCAGATTGATTTCGGCGTGCCCCAGGTAGTCAGCCGGGAGGAGCCTAACCGCGTGATCGGCTACCTGGGGCGTTCCCAGGTGATGACCGCCCGCGCGCGCCGCCTGTAAGAGGAGTACGTGCGCGAGCCGGGATGGATTCACTTCCGGTTTTTGCCCTAGGCAGCAGTTAGCCATTGGCAATTAGCACTTGGCCAGCAACGTTCTGTGGTTGTTCGTAAAGAGCACTCAGCAATCAGCACTCAGCCAAGAATTGTGTGGCGCGGGCGCCCTCGCCCGCGAGTAGCGTCTCGCCGGCTGTCGCGAGGGCATCTTGCCCTCGCCTGAGTGCTCGGCGGCCCTACTCGCCCGCCTGCCGCTCCCTCTCCAGCAGCTTCTCCTTGCGTTCCACACCCCAGCGGTAACCGCCCATCTCTCCCGTGCCGCGTACTACGCGGTGGCAGGGAATCAGCACGGCCACGGGATTGGTGGCGCAAGCGCGAGCCACGGCACGCGCTGCTCTGGGCTGGCCGATCTCTGCGGCCACCTGCTGGTAGCTGCGGGTGCTGCCGTAAGGAATGCGCAGCAGCGCTTCCCACACCTGACGCTGGAAGGCGGTGCATTGCAAGTCCAGAGGCACACCGGGATGAGGCTGGCGTCCGGAAACCGTGTTTATCACTTCCCGCACCCAGGCGCTAAGATCCGCTCCGGCAGGCCGGATCTCAGCGGCGGGAAATTCGGCTTGCAGACCGCGCTGCAGCTGGCGGTCGGATTCCCCGAACTGCACCGCGCAGACGCCGCGGTCTGTAGCCGCTACCAGCACGCGTCCCAGGGGGCAGGAAGCGGTCGCATAGCGAATGTTCATGCCGGCGCCGCCGCGGCCATAGGTGGCCGGCGTCATGCCCAGCCTCCCGTTGGCCGTTTCATAAATGCGGCTGCTGGAGCCGTAGCCCGCTTCATAAGTGGCGGCGGTCACGTTGTAGCCCTGGCGCAACCGCGTCTTGAGGTCCTGCAGGCGGTGGCCGGCCGCATATGCGCGCGGCGAGATGCCGAGGGTCTTTTTGAACATGCGCTGCAGGTGGAAGGCACTGTAGCCCGAAACACGGCTCAGTTCCTCCAGCGTGACGCGCCGTTCGGCGTTTTGCTCAATGTAGCGGCATACGCGCGCCACCACGTCCTGGGCGGAGGTGCCGTTGCGGTCGGGATGGCAGCGATGACAGGCGCGAAATCCGGCCTGCTCAGCTTCCCGGGGAGCGCCAAAGAACGTCACCTGCTCGCGCCGCGGGCGGCGGGAGGGGCAGGACGGCCGGCAATAGATGCCGGTGGAACGCACGCCGTAAACGAACTCGTGGTCAAAACGCGGGTCCCGGCCCAGCACGGCGGCCCAGCGCAGATTGCTGATTTCGAGATTCTGTGCGGTTGTCATGCTCGAAGACTACGGCGGCGCTTACAACCATGCTATCCGAAAATTGCGCTCAAATGCGCGAGTCGGCAGTAGAACGTGTGGAGGCGGGGCTCTGCCCCGCCCTGGACGGGGCGGAGCCCCGTCCCTACACATTCCTTCGTGAAGCAAGGTACCTTGCCGTTTCCTAAAGTATCTCAGTATCCTGCAGGACCATGAAAACGATTGCAGTAGTGGCGCTGTTCTGTGGATTACTTGCGACAAACTTAACCTGCGCCCAAACCTTTCCCCAGCCCACAGAAGGCGACTACGTGGCGAACAATTTTCATTTCCGCTCTGGCGAAGTGTTGCCGCAGTTGCGCTTGCACTACGCCACCTACGGAAAGCCGGCCAGGGACAGCAACGGCCGAGTGACCAATGCCGTGTTGATTCTCCACGGTACCACCGGCTCGGGGCAACAATTCCTGCGGCCACAATTTGCCGGCGTTCTGTTCGGTCCGGGACAGTTGTTGGACATAAACCGTTACTACATTATCCTGCCCGACAATCTCGGCCACGGCCATTCCAGCAAGCCCAGCGATGGCCTGCACGCCCGCTTCCCTCATTATGACTATGACGACATGGTACAAGCCCAATACCTGCTCCTCACCGAGGGCTTGAAGGTTAACCATCTGCGGCTGGCGATGGGCACCTCCATGGGTTGCATGCACACCTGGTTGTGGACGGAAACACATCCTGATTTCATGGATGCCGCCATGCCTCTGGCTTGCCTGCCGGTGCCGATTGCCGGGCGCAACCGCATGGCGCGGAAGATGATCATGGATTCCATTCGCGACGACCCGGGCTGGATGGGCGGTGAATATAAACAACAGCCCGCGGGACTCAGAAGCGCCATCTACGTGCTGCTGTTCCTGGTGAGCAGCCCGCTGCAAATGCAGAAGAATTACCCCACCCGCGAGCAGGCGGACGCGTTCCTCGATCAGTTTGTGAAAACGGAAACGGCCCACCTCGATGCCAACGACACGCTCTACGCTTTCGATGCCTCCCGCAACTACGATCCCTCACTCAAACTGGATCAGATCAAAGCGCCGGTGATGTTCATCAATTCGGCCGATGACCAGGTCAATCCGCCGGAACTGGGGATTGCGCAGCAGGAGATTAAGAAAGTGAAACGGGGGCGCTTTGTGTTGTTGCCCATCACCGAGCAGACCCGCGGCCACGGCACGCACACCCTGGCAGCCGTGTGGAAGCAGTACCTGGCGGAATTGCTGGCCGAGAGCCGCTGAAGATTGTGTGGGGACGGGGCTTTGCCTCGTCCCAGGCGGGGCAAAGCCCCGCCTCCACGCAGTCTTCATTTTCCCAGAATTTCGCGTCGGGTGATGCGGGCGGCCACGCCGAACTGGCCCGTAGTGGTGTTTTCGGAGCGCACTACCTTCACGTGATAAGTCACATGCTCCTGAGTATCGGGCTCAGTCAAAGTAATCTCAGCCAACTGCCCGGGTGCGAGCCTGTAGGCGGAAAAGAAGTACACACCTTGTGGGCTGATGTCGCGCAAGGTGATGGGATCGGGAGTGGTGTACGAACCGGAGACGAGGCTGCCCGGAACGCCCAGCGGACGGCGGTCGGTGGAGCGTTTCTCGCCGCTGGCGGACTCCTCTGGAAACAGATCGAAGGCGGGCGGCTCTTCTTCGGGCGGCGGCAACATTTCTTCGGTTCCTTCGATGGGTGCCGGGTCGGCGTCTTCCGAAGGCTTGGGCTCGCGAAACCAATCCAGAAGCTTCCAGCCTTTTGCCATCACACACCTCCGAGGGCGAAGGCGCAGGGGGAGAGAAACCCCAAGCTACGCCCAAGAAACGGGGCAAGTCAAGAAGGGGAAGGGGTGGGCAGTAGCCTAACATAACACCTAACGGCGCCTTCTGGATCGTGGGATGCCGCACGGGGCGCGGAAGACGGAAGAAGAAATCCTGGCCTCGCAGGGAAAAAAGACGGAACGGTTTCCCGCTCCCAGCTTCCATGGTATGGATTCTGTAATTACAAGCTGGCGTGCATACCCGAGGTAAGAACGGATTATTGCTAACCGGCGTCATGCTGAGGCGCTTCAGCCCCGAAGCATCTCGCGTGAGTTGCCACCGGATTTGCCAGGTACGCGCCAGACCCTTCGGGGCTGAAAGCCCTCTTAGGGTGACGCCGGGCGGTTTTTGCGCGATAAGGCAAATCAGCCACCCTTTTGGGGGTGGCTGATGACTGAAAGCTGATAGCTGAGAGCTACGGCGTATACAGCAGCACAGCCTCGTTTTCCTTGGAGTCCACCGGACGGTAGAACAGCTTGTTGTTCTCCAGGAACACCTCGATGAACGCCGGCCGGGTACGAATGGTGCCCTGGATGAGCGCCTCAGACAGCGGATCCTCGATGTACTTCTGCAAGGCCCGCCGCAGCGGACGCGCGCCATAGCTGCGGTCCACCAGCGTCTGCTCCAGAATCCACTTCTTGGCCTCGTCCGTCACTGTCACCGTGATGGACTTCTGCGCCAGGTTCTGGTTCAGCTGGCTGACCATGAGCTCCAGAATCTGGATCAGGTCGGTCTCGTTCAGCGCCTGGAAGAGGATGACTTCGTCCAGCCGGTTAAGGAACTCGGGGTTGAAGGTACGCTTCACTTCGTTCTTCACCAGGTCCTCGACCTTGCCGGAAATGACTTCTTCCTTTTCCGACTGGAAGCCCAGCCCGGTGCGCTTCATCAGGTGCCGCGCCCCGATGTTAGAGGTCATGATGATGATGGTGTTCTTGAAGTCCACCGTATTGCCCAAACCGTCGGTGAGCTGGCCGTCTTCAAACACCTGCAGCAGGATGTTGAACACATCCGGGTGCGCCTTCTCGATTTCATCCAGCAGCACCACCGAGTAGGGCGCGCGCTTCACGCGCTCGGTCAGCTGGCCGCCCTCTTCGTAACCCACGTATCCCGGAGGCGAGCCGATCAGCTTGCTCACCGAATGCTTCTCCATGAATTCCGACATGTCGAAGCGGATGAGCGACTTCTCGCTGCCGAAGAGGAACTGCGCCAGCGTGCGCGCGACTTCCGTCTTGCCGACACCCGTGGGGCCGAGGAACAGGAACGAGCCGACCGGCCGGTTCGGGTTCTTGAGGCCGGCGCGCGAGCGGCGGACC